>CAYMDB010000090.1:0-9954 GCA_964388865.1 uncultured Flavobacteriaceae bacterium | reverse complement strand
TAAAATCTGTAAATTGAGACGATCGGAAGAAATAATGCTTTTTCTGTAAACATTTTTACCAAGAACATCATAGATTTCAACAAGCGCCTTATCGTTGTATTTTAACTCTATGTTTAAAGTGTTTTTAACAGGGTTTGGATGCATTGTAAAGGTCTCCTCAAATGTAGTATTGGTAACTGCTAATACGGACTGCCAAATTTCAGAAACAAACTGTGGATTATCGATAAACGGGTTTCTGTTGTTCTGATGTATAAAAATAGCCTCGTTTCGATCTATTTCTTTTTGGCTCACTGGGTCGTTAATATGCCAGCTGTAGAGCATATCTAAAGCCCATTGCTCAAAAACTTTGTTGCTTGTGCCATCTAGCATACTGTCGCCATCGCTATCATTAGTTTCCCAATTGGCAATTAAATCTTCATATCTCGTGGCGATGTAAAACATGCTACGTGCTATGTCACCTTTATAATAATCGGCTGGCTCAAAAACCTCTCCCGTTGGTCCTGAAATAGCACTTGAGCCTCGTTTAGAACCGTTTAAAGAGGTGTAGTTTGCTGATGCGACTTCGCTGAAAGCAAAATTTCCTCTAATGCTATTTACCTTTTTGTCGGATGGCAAAACATGAAACGGATCGGCAAAAATGGCTAAATTTTGATTATTACCAAACCAACTTCTTGGAAACAAATGTTCTCTGTTGAATATTTGGCATTCTTGAGTGCCGCTTGTGCCAGTATCTTGATCCGTGACGAAGGTAAAATCGCAATCGCTATAGATGTCCCATACTTTGCCATCAGGTCTTACATCAGAAGTTTCATATAAGTTCCAAAGTTGACTATAGGTTACCGAGGTATCGTGAAACGCTTGTCCGTTACCATCGTCAATATCATCAATAATAGTTTTTAGAGCTGTTTTTAAGGTGTAGCCGCTTAAGCCATTGGCATTATTGTAATAACCAGAAGGAATTTGACCGAATGCAAAAGCTGAAAAAAGGAAAGCGATTATGTAAAAGTGCTTCATAGTATAATTGAAATGATTGGGGTTATTTTTTTTCTAATAGTGCCATATAAAATCCGTCAAATCCAGATTTGTAAGCCAGTACTTTTTTGTCTTTGACAAATGTAAATTCTTTTCCGGCTTCCGATGTTAAGAATTTGTCAATTTGCATCTGATTTTCTGAAGGTAGAACAGAGCAAGTTGCGTACACCATTTTGCCACCAGATTTCACCATTTTGGAGTAGTTTTGCAAAATTTCGGCTTGTGTTTGCTTAATAGTCTCAATAAACTCAGGTTCTAATTTCCATTTGGCATCCGGATTTCGTCGTAAAACTCCTAATCCAGAACAGGGAGCGTCAATTAATAAGCGATCTGCTTTGTCATAAAGTTTTTTAATCGGTTTTGTAGAGTCAATGACTTTCATTTCAATATTAAAGACACCGTTTCGGCGAGCTCTAACTTTGAGTTTTTTCAATTTACTTTCGTAAATATCCATGGCAATAACCTGACCTTTGTTTTCCATTAAGGTGGCTATGTGCAAAGTTTTTCCACCGGCACCGGCGCAGGCATCCACAACTTTCATTCCTGGTTGTACATCTAAAAAGTCCGCTACGAGTTGAGAGGACGCGTCTTGTACTTCAAACCAACCGTCTTTAAAAGTATCTGTCATAAAGACATTTGCGCGCTCTTTTAATTTTAAAGCGTTGGGATGCTCTGGTAGAAAGTTGGTTTCAATATCTTCAGATTGTAATCTTAGCTGTAAATCTTTTTTATTTGTTATTAAGGTGTTTACTCTTAAAATGACATCGGCTTGCTCATTTTGCTTGGCTAATTCCTTTGTCCATTCGGCTTCACCTAATTCTTTTACCCCTAATTCGTCCATCCAATCTGGAATGGATTCGCGGTACTTTCTAATTTTTGAAAGTTCATCAAAACGTCCTTTAATTTTTCGAGATGGAGTCTCTATAAAGTATTTCCAATCGGGTAATTTAATGCCCTTCAGGGTCGCCCAAACCGCAAAAATTCTCCAAAGATTATCTCTGTCAAAGGGTTCTTTTACGTCAGCAATTTCAGCATATAATCTTTTATAACGCACAATTTCGTAAACGGTTTCAGCTACAAAACCTCTATCACGACTTCCCCAGCGTTTATCGCGTTTTAGTAATTGCTGTATGACTTTGTCTGCATATTGGCCTTCATTAAATATGAGGTGTAAGCCATCAATGGTTGCAAAACATAAGTTTCTATGTAATCTCATCTTCTGTATTTAGTATTCAGTGCTTTAATTGCCATTAATTAATTTCGACAAAAAGCAAAGCGCAAAGGTACACATTTGTTTATTTTTTGAGTTTATAAACTGTTATTTTAATCCGCTTTTCTATTTTTAGAAAAAATTAAAATATATGAGATTTGTATTGTTATGTCTGTTTTTTCTTTCGATTTGTAGTTGCAAAGAAACGATTGAAAGACCTAGGACAATTTCGGAAGTAATCATTACTCCAATATTCAAGGATTCCGTTTTGAATGTTAGAGCCCTTGATTTTAATGAGGATTATGTATTCTACGGAAGTGCAGACCATATTGGAAAGCGTGCTTTGAATTCTGAATTGAAAATTGATTTTGATGAATTTAATATTAGTAATGGAAAACATCACTTTAAGAATATATTTAAATACGAGGACAAGCCGCTTCATTTTCGTGCTATAGAAGAGGTGAACGGTAGCTTGTTGGCTCTTTCCATCGGAAATCCTGCCCGTCTCTATAAGT
Organism: uncultured Flavobacteriaceae bacterium; assembly: GCA_964388865.1. Taxonomy (GTDB): domain Bacteria; phylum Bacteroidota; class Bacteroidia; order Flavobacteriales; family Flavobacteriaceae; genus Winogradskyella. Next base: position 7,197 of record CAYMDB010000090.1, on the reverse strand, counting down.
TATCCCCTCAATCTAAAAATCCTGAATTAGTGTATGAAGAAATCCATCCAAATGTATTTTATGATGCCATGAATTTTTGGAATGACCAAGAGGGCATTGCCATTGGAGATCCAACAGAAGATTGCATGAGTATAATTATTACCAGAGATGGCGGAGATACTTGGACAAAAATAGCATGCGACGATTTACCTAAGGCCAAAGGGGGTGAAGCAGCTTTTGCAGCAAGTGACACAAATATTGCTATTGTGGGCGACCACACTTGGGTTGCTACTGGCGGGAAAGCGAGTAGGGTGTTGTATTCGCCAGATAAAGGAACAACTTGGAAGATTTACGATACACCAATAGTCCAAGGTACAGCCACAACAGGGATGTATTCGATAGCTTTTTACGATGAAATGAATGGTTTTGCAATTGGTGGAAACTATACCAAACCAAACGATACATTAGCTAATAAAATTAGAACTGCCGACGGTGGAAAAACATGGGAAATCGTGGCTAATGGCGAAGCACCAGGTTACAGAAGTTGTGTACAATACATTCCAAACCGAAACGCAAAAGAACTCGTTGCCGTTGGTTTTAAAGGAATTGATTACAGTAATGATGCTGGTGAAACTTGGAGTCATTTAAGCGATGAGGGTTTTTATACCCTCCGGTTTTTAAACGATACCATAGCTTATGCTGCGGGAGTAGGTAGAATCAGTCAATTAATTTTTAGAGAATAAAAGTGGTCTTAAACTTGAGTTATTTCAGTTACGACCTCTACCGGCATGTCGTTGTTTAAATTCGTCAATAAGTTTGCGTTTAAATGAGCGCTCTGCCTGATATAGTTTAATGATTTTCTTAGCGGGAAGAATTTCGAGCAAGTCTTTCAACATTTTGGAGTTCAACTCAGTTTTTTGCTGCTCTGCTTCTTCAAATTCCAGTAAAAGCGCTTTGGCTTCACTTTCGGTTAATTGTTCTGCGCTTATTTCTTGACGTCTTTCCAATGAACTTGTTCTCATATTATTTCTGGCTTCTTCGTTAGCATTGTAAACAGGCCAAAACTTTTGCGCTTCTTCTTGAGTTAAGTCTAATTGCTCGGTAATATGAGCGATTTTTAAGGCTTTAAGTTTTTTTCTATCAGGTCTTTGCGCAAACAAGCTAGATGCTACAAATAAGGTGAGAAGTATACTGTGTATTAGTTTCATAATCTACTAGTTTGAAATAAGGTCTTCGTTGTCTGTGTTTTCTAAATAATAATCGAGTGTTTCCTCGCTAATATTAAAATCGATAAAATTGGTTTCAGAAATATCATCAGTTTCAAACAAGCTTGCTAACTCATCAAAAGAAGTTGATTCCTGTAAAATATAGCGTTCCAAAAAAGAGGTCTCTACAGTATCAATTGAAATGGGTTTACTGTTATTAAATACCAAACTGAGCACGAGGACAACACCAGCTGCAATACCTGCAATCGCATAAAATGTGGTTCTCGGTTTTAATCGGATTACAGGTTTATCTTCAGTTTTTATTTGAATCATTATTTTGGCTTCAACAGTATCAAAATAGTCTTCGGGTAGGGTAAAGCCCGAGGTCTCGATTCCTGATATCGACTCCTTATCTTCCAAACGTTCAAAAAGGCGCTCCTCGAAGGCTTCAAAATAATGCTCTGGGGTTTTAAACCCAGTTGTTTTTAAATTATGTAATTTATTTTTCTTCATATTTACTTTCCACAAAATGGGAATCTCTTAATTAAATCTAAGACTTCAAAACCTCTTAATGGTTTAATCTGAAGTTAAAAAGCTTTCAATTTTTTTGACGGCAATGTGATAAGATGCTTTTAATGCCCCTTCGCTGGTCTCTAAAATTTCTGCCATGTCTTTATATTTAAGGTCGTCAAAATACTTCATATTAAATACTAATTGTTGTTTATGCGGCAGTGTGTTGATGGCTTTTTGAAGTTGTATTTGTATGTCATCACCTTCAAAATAAACATCGGCAGCCAAGTTGTTGATGGCTTTGTTTTGCTGTTCTTCATTTGTGATTTGCATTCGCTTGGCATTTTTGTTGAGGTATGTTATAGACTCATTTGTCGCAATGCGATACAACCAGGAAAACAATTTGCTTTCTCCCTTAAACTTGTCAATACTGCGATAGACTTTTATGAATGTATTTTGAAGCACATCATCTGCATCATCATGATTGATGACGATTTTCCGAATATGCCAATACAAGCGTTCTTTATAGAGCTGTAATAGTTCTCTAAAGGCGGCTTCCTTGTATTTAGGGTTTTTTAAACGTAATATGAAATCCGATTCGTTAATCAAGTGATTGACTTTGCTATTAAGACTGCTGAATTTACTAAAAGTTTAATTGCGATTGATTGTATATTTAGAGATTTACTTAATTATTGAAAATCAATAAGTTAAAATTTAAAAGATCGATGAAAAGTATAAAATATCGATAAAATGCATTTTTTTCTTGTTTAATTGTGTTATTTATTATATGTTTGACACAGCTTAACCTATTAACCGTTATCAGTTCCCCAAATCTGATAACAAAAGAAAAGGATGCATGAAATACTGCATCCTTTTTTGATTTTATACGGTCATAGGTTTTTGCTATTCGAAACTTTGCATTTCTACAAGTCTTTTATACATACCGTTTTTCGCAAGAAGTTCATTATGTGTGCCTTGTTCGGCAATTTCACCTTTTTGCATCACCACAATTAAGTCGGCATTCTGAATAGTCGACAAGCGATGTGCAATGACGATAGAGGTTCTATTTTTCATCATATTTTCTAGTGCATTTTGCACCAAACGCTCGCTTTCTGTGTCTAAGGCTGAAGTGGCTTCATCTAAAATCATTATAGGCGGGTTTTTTAAAACTGCGCGCGCAATGCTTAAACGTTGTTTTTGCCCACCTGAAAGTTTTCCTCCAGAATCGCCAATATTGTTATCAATCCCGTTAGGTAAATCTTTTACAAATTCCCAAGCATTAGCAATTTTTAAGGCCTCAATAATTTCTGAGTCTGAAGCATTTTCTTTTCCCAATAAGAGATTGTTTTTTATACTATCATTAAACAAAATTGAATCTTGTGTCACCAAGCCCATTAAATTTCTGAGGGAATGTTTGGTAAGGTCCTTAATATTTTCGCCATCAATGCTGATGCTTCCTTCATTCACATCATAAAATCGGGTGACCAAATTGGCAATGGTGCTTTTTCCGCTTCCTGATTGGCCTACTAAGGCCACACTTTTTCCTTTCGGAACCACGAGCGAGAAATTTTTAAGAACAAGTTCGTCTTCGTATTTAAAGGAAATATTATGTAATTCAATTTCTGAGGTGAAATCGGGTTTAGTAATTGCATTGGGATGATCTTCTAAAACGCTTACCGTTTCTATGATTTCTAGAACACGTTCTGCAGCTGCATTTCCAGATTTTACTTGGTAACTTGCTTTACTTATCGCTTTAGCAGGCGTTAGAATTTGATAGGCGAGTGCCATATACCCAATAAAAGCTCCACCCGAAAGCGTTTGTTCAACCATAACCATATTTCCACCATACCAAAGTAAAGCCGCAATGGTGGCGATACCTAGAAATTCGCTTGTTGGAGAGGCTAAATTCTGACGGTTCATCAAGGTGTTAGAAAAATTATAAAATCGATTAGTGGAGTCATTAAACTTCTTATTAAATCGCTTTTCGGCATTAAAACCTTTAATCACTTTAAGTCCGCCTAAAGTTTCTTCGAGTGTAGACAGAAAAAGACCTTGCTCGCGTTGCACCCTATCCGATTTCCGCTTTAAACTCTTACCAATTCGAGAAATAATAAAACCAGCGACAGGAATAAAAATAAATACGAAAATCGTGAGCTTCACCGAAATCAGAAACATAGCGATTATAGCAAAAATGATAGTCAGCGGCTCTTTTACAATAAGTTCTAAAACCGACAGCATTGAATTTTTAACTTCGTTAACATCACCTGAAATTCTGGCAATAATATCTCCTTTTTTCTTTTCAGAATAATAGGAAATAGGCAGCGTTACCACCTTGTTGTAAATTTCATTTCTCAAGTCTCTTAAAACTCCATTTCTCAAAAAAGTTATAAAAAACAGCGCTAAATAATTGAATAAATTTTTGAGTAAAAACAGAGAAATAATTAATACAATCATGTAAAGCAAAGCACGCTGAGGGCCATCACTTTCGGTGGTTGTAGTAACAATATAGTTGAGGTAATCTTGGGAATAATTCTTAATCGTCTTTATGCCACCATAAACAGGTTTTACAAATACTTTTTCACTTTCACCGAACAACACATTAATCATTGGCATTAACGATAGCATGGCCAAAGTGCTAAACAGAGCATAAAATACATTACAAATAATGTTGAGTATGGCGTAGCGCTTGTAAGGAACAATAAATCGGGAAAGCTTTTTTATGTAATCCATGCAGCTATAACTTCATATCCTTCAAAATGGCATCAATTCTATCATCTAAAAGTTGTTCTGTTTTTTCAAATTCAATAGCATTATTAAGTGTTGTATTTACACTGATATAAAATTTAATTTTAGGTTCTGTACCACTTGGTCTTAAAGCTATTTTGGTGCCATCTTCCGTGTAATAAATGAGCACATTAGATTTTGGAATCTCTAATGCTGTGTCTTTGAGGCTCATTAGATTTTTAGAAATAGATAATTGATAATCCTCAATTAAAACCACGCGTTCACCATTAATGGTTTTGAGTGGGTTGTTTCTGGCATCAATCATCATTTGTTTGATTTCTTGAGCGCCCTCAATACCCTTTTTAGTCAATGAAATTAAGCGTTCTTTATAGAATCCGTGTTCAACATACAAATCAATTAAGGCCTCATATAAGGTTTTGCCGTCGGCTTTAGCTTGTGCTGCAATTTCGCAAGCTAAAAGGGTAGCGGTTGTTGCATCCTTATCACGTACAAAATCGCCCACCATAAATCCAAAACTTTCTTCGCCACCCCCAATAAAATCGAGTTCTGGGAAGTCCTTAATCATTTTGGCAATCCATTTAAAACCGGTTAAACCAACTTTGCATTCAACATCATAAGCATTCGCTAAAACCGCCATCATTGGGGTAGAAACAATTGTAGAACCGACAAACTGTTTGCCATTTATTTTACCTTCTTTTTTCCATTGTTTGAGGAGAAAATCCGTCATTAAAATCATGGTTTGGTTACCGTTAAGAATTACCAACTCATTTTCTAAATTTCGAACTGCAACTCCTAAACGATCACCATCGGGATCCGTACCAATAACAATATCAGCATTGACTTTTCCTGCCAGTTCAATAGCCATTTTAAGCGCTTCAGGCTCTTCAGGATTTGGCGACACCACAGTAGGGAAATCACCATCAGGCTCGCGCTGTTCTTCAACAATATGAACTTTAGTGTAACCAGCTTTTTGCAATGTCTCAGGAATGCTTGTGATTGAGGTACCATGAAGCGATGTAAAAACAATATTTAAGTTTTCTTTAGCTGCTGAAGATGTATCGAAACTTCCGTTTTTCACGCAACTTTCAATAAACACGTCATCAACATCTTTTCCTATATATTGAATGAGGTTTTCGTTGGCTTCAAATTTTATTTCAGAATAATTTAAGCGATTTATTTCAGCGATAATTTCAGTATCCTGTGGTGGTACTAGTTGTCCGCCATCTTGCCAATACACTTTATAACCGTTGTATTCTGGCGGATTATGAGAGGCTGTTAAAACGATACCAGAATGACAGTTTAAATATTTCAAAGCAAAGGACAACTCTGGGGTGGCTCTCAAATTTTCAAACAAATACACCTGAATACCATTTGCTGAAAACACATCGGCCACCACTTTTCCGAAGGCTTTACTGTTATGTCTGCAATCGTAAGCAATCGCAACTTTCACCGTTTCATCGGGAAAGGTTTGTTTTAGATAATTACTTAAACCTTGGGTGTTTTTTCCAAGAGTATATTTATTAATTCTATTGGTTCCGGGTCCCATAATACCGCGCATTCCACCCGTTCCAAATTCTAAGTTTTTATAAAAACTTTCTTCGAGCTCTTTTGGGTTAGAGGCGATAAGATTTTTTATTTCTTTTTGTATGTTCTCGTCAAAAGCTGGTGTTAACCAAGCATTAACTTTTTCTAAAATTTCGGGTTTTATATGAATCATGATCTTAAAAGTATTTAGTAACAAAAATAAACATTTAGACTGTTTCTTAGGGAAACAGTGTTTAAAATTACGGTGAAATATTAAGGTAATTAAAGTTCTTCTTTAATAAAGTAGCGTTCTTGTTGCCGCTTAGAACGCAAAATGAGTTCGCCTAAAAAGCCTGCAATAAAAAATTGTGATCCAATAATCATTGTTGACAGTGCGATGTAGAACTGCGGTCGATCTGTAATTAAACGACCTGTGGGATCTATAAATAGCTTTTCTAAGCCTAAAAAAAGGGCAAAACCAAAGCCGATAATAAACATGATGACTCCCAAGGAACCGAATAAATGCATGGGGCGTCTTCCAAATCGCGAAATAAACCAAATGGTAATTAAGTCTAAAAAACCATTGATAAAACGACTCGCGCCAAACTTGGTTTTGCCGTACTTACGCGCCTGGTGTTTTACTATTTTTTCACCGATGTTTATAAATCCGGCATTTTTTGCTAATACAGGAATATAGCGGTGCATTTCGCCATAGACATCAATATGCTTTACAACAGAATTGCTATAAGCCTTTAAACCACAATTAAAATCATTCAATTGAACTCCAGAAGTGCGTCTTGCCGCCCAGTTAAACAATTTTGAAGGTAGGTTTTTAGAAAAATAAGAATCGTAGCGTTTCTTTTTCCAACCCGAAACTAAATCGAAACCATTGTCAGTAATCATTTTATACAACTCTGGAATTTCTTCTGGATTGTCTTGCAAGTCGGCATCCATAGTAATAACAACATCTCCCTCGGCTTTAGTAAAACCGGCATGAAGCGCTTGCGATTTCCCAAAGTTTTTTAGGAATCGAATAGCTTTTATGTTTGGATTCGATGCTGCCAAGTGCGAAATAACCTTCCAAGACTGATCAGTACTACCATCATCAATAAATAGAATTTCATAAGAAAACGAATTGGATTGCATCACTGATACAATCCAATCGTGTAATTCTTTAAGCGAATCTTCCTCGTTAAGTAGTGGTATGACTACTGATATATTCATAAATGGTGTT
>CAYMDB010000089.1:0-9980 GCA_964388865.1 uncultured Flavobacteriaceae bacterium | reverse complement strand
AAATAGTCTCCAGAATTCAAAATCTTAAAAATCAAGCGGTCGCCTTCATCGCCGTATTTGCCCATTAAGGTTTCCGAATTTTCAAAACTCGGGGTTTCGATAGGCTGAAATCCGAAAATCTGAAATTGCGCTTTTATAGTTTCAATAATGTAAGAACGTTTTGCAACGTCTTCTGCATTAAAATCTCTTGTGCCTTTAGGTATGCTTGGTTTTTGTGCCATATCACTTCCTGCGAACGCAGGAATCTCTTTTAGTGAAACTTTTGTTTAATCTGTTCTGTCATTTCGAGCGTAGTCGAAAAATAGTATTATAGCGACTGCGCTCAGTGTGACAGCATATTCATAATTGAAACCTTCTAGTTCTTCCTTATAAACAAGCCATCAAGGCACAAAAATATTATATTTTTTATAGGCATTACCAAGTTATCTTCATTTTATAGTAACTTTATGGTTTTTGTGTCGTCTTATACTTTAAACAACGCCACTAACTTGATATCAAACTATGTTTTCATTAGCACGAGAGAATATTAAAATAGCTTTAGGCTCTATAAAAAGTCAATTACTCAGAACCATTTTAACTGTTTTAATTATCGCCATTGGCATCATGGCTTTGGTGGGTATTTTAAGTGGGGTTTCGGCTTTAGAAAACACCATTTCAAGTAACTTTTCCTCTATGGGTGCCAACACCTTTAATTTTGAACGCTATGAATTCACCGCCCAACGCCAAAGTAGTAGAGAACGCCAAAAGGTGAATCCCGTAATCAGTTATAGAAATGTGAAGGATTTTGAGGATAACTATGCCTTTCCCTTTACAACAGTTGCGATTTCTTTTTTTGGGACATCAAGTGCAGAGGTAAAATATGAGAATGATAAAACAGATCCGGAAGTGGCTGTACTCGGCGCCAATGAAAATTTTGTTGAAAACTCAGGCTTAGAATTAGTGGAAGGACGCAGTTTAAACGTCTTTGATATTGAAAACAGTAACGCTGTTTGTGTGATTGGCAGCGATTTGCAAAAGGCTTTATTTCCCACTACAAATCCCATTGACAAGACCATTAGTGTGCGAGGTTCTAAATTTAAAATCATTGGCGTTTTAAAAGAAAAGGGGTCAACGTTTGGCAATAATCAAGATTTAAGAATGATTATTCCCATTCAAAAAGCCCGCTCTATATTTACAAACCCAAATATCAATTATACGCTCAGCGTTAAAGTGGATAAGAATGATATGTTAGAAGGCGCGCAACAAGACGCGATTTTAACTTTTCGAAATATTAGAGGCCTAAACCCTATAGAAAATAATGATTTTGGTATTGTGCGCAGTGACGATTTATTAACACGTGCCGCCGAAAACACTAAAGTTTTATACATCGCAGCCTGGATTATCAGTATTATCACCATTTTTGGATCTACCATTGCGCTAATGAATATTATGCTAGTGTCCGTTACGGAGCGCACCCGAGAAATTGGGGTTAGAAAAGCTTTGGGAGCAAAAAGTAAAACCATAGCCTTTCAGTTTTTTATGGAAACGGTCATCATAGGACAACTCGGTGGAATTCTTGGTATTATCTTAGGAATCTTAATCGGCTGGGGAGTTGCCAAAGGTTTTGATTTAGAATTTTCCACACCTTGGTTTGCTATGATTTGGGCGACCAGCATTGCGTTTATCGTCGCTGTGGTTTCTGGCTTGTACCCTGCTACCAAGGCGGCGAAGTTAGATCCTATTGAGTCGCTTCGTTACGAATAAATTCCTGCGAAGGCAGGAATATTATGCTCTCATGTTTGTCATTCTGCCCCGAAGTATCGGGATGTTTCAGAACCTATGAGCTGAAGGCTGTTGTTTGAGTTTGAGATGCTGAAACCAATTCAGCATAACACGGATTAGGATTTTGTTCTAACTTATAAACCGAAATTGTTTTAAAACAATCCGCAAAATAACCTTTCACCTAAACCTTATCCTCTCGTGTTTGTCATGCTGAACTTGTTTCAGAATCTATGAGCTGAAGGTTGTTGTTTGAGTTTGAGATGCTGAAACTAGTTCTGTAAGACACCTTTTGTTGGTATAGCCTGCCTCACAAGCCCTTTTGTCTCTGCCAATCGACTTAGAGATTCCTGCCTTCGCAGGAATTTGTTACTGACCAATTAACTTTTCGAAATACTGAAACAAGTCGCCTTTTGTAATGACTGCTCCTTGCTGAATCAATTTAAAAATATCTAAATGCTTATCGTCTGAATAGGCCTTACTGGCATTGTAAAATTCAATAGCATCCGACAACAAATTGTCTCGCAACCACTGAAAGCCTTCTTTAGTGGTAATATCTACAGCTGCGTTATTAATTTTTAAAGCGATTAAATGCATGTCTTTGTCCTTACATTTAAACAAATGCATCTGCTGTGGCGAAATGTGTTCTAAGTATTCCACCTTATCTAAAACCCCATACCAGACCAAATCACTAAAGACATCGAGTTCTTGTTCAGCAGCTTCAGGTTTATTCTTTTTAAGGTTTGCCCATTCATCAGCCGTGATGGATTGTGTGGCCAAAAAATTGATAAATTCTTGGTGTAATTCTTCAAATTGTTCTTTTGTTAATCTTGTGTATTTCATGAAAAACGTCGTTTTTCATCTCGCACTTGATACGAGATCTTAATTAATTATTTATAATATGAAAAGCTTCAAAGGGTCTATCTGTCGCAATTATATCTATCCCTAAATCTTTCCATTTGGCATATAATTCATCGCCTTTGGCTTCAGCTTGTTTATCTAAGTTCCCTAAGCTACCGAGCATACATACAATATTTTCGGCATGTAATCTCTCAAATAAGGTGGCCTTTGATAATCGTGTTCCTGTAAAGGCCAACATGTTTTTGGTTGGGATTTGAGCTTCTAGTAAGCGTTCGAACTCTTCATCATTACGTGCAGAAACCGATAATAGCAACTCTGGAGCTAATTTATAAGCCGATTGTGCTTGTGCGATATCATATGTTATAATTATGCAAATATCTTCAGCCTTTGCATCTCTAATGGCCTTAATAACCACTTCTTGAGATACACTGCGCTTAATATCTACAGTGAGAATCACCTTATTGGCTTTACACCATTCTAAAGCCTCTGAAAATAACGGAATTTTAAAAGTGGTGCTATTGCCGTAATCATCAACAAGGTCGAATTGTTTTAAATCGGCATAAGTGATGTCGTTCACCAATCCTGTTCCAGTGGTTGTTCTATCAATGGCGTCATCATGCATCAATACAAGCTGGCCATCTTTTGTTTGGGCGACGTCAATTTCAAAAATTGCAGAAATACTGTCATTAACGTACTGGATAGTTTCTAAGCAATTCTCCGGATAATTAACCAGATCTTTTCCTCCGCGATGCACGCTAATATTCGGGTAATTGGTGTTTGAGGCTTTAAAAATTTCAATAAGTTTAGAATCCTGATGACCAACAGCAGTTGCCACTTTAGCATCTTTGCATCCTAAACAACTTAAAAGAAGGAGGACAATTAAAATATGTTTCATAAAAAATAGAATCAAAAAAAACCGTTTAGCGAACTAAACGGTTTTTAAATTATGGTTGTGTAAAATTAAGCTTCGGCTATAACTTCAAACGTAAAATCAACAGTTACTGATCTGTGTAATCTAATTACAGCTTCGTACTGGCCTAAACGCTTAATGTTTCCTCCGTTGATAGAAATGAATTTTTTATCAACATCGTGCCCTTGGTTTTTTATGGCATTTGCCAAATCTATATTGGTTATAGAGCCAAATAATTTATCTCCGGCAGTGGCACCTGTTCCAGCTTTAGACGTAATTTTAATGTCTAAAAGTTTCAGTGCTTCTGCAGTTTTCTGAGCTTCGTCAATAATTGTTTTTTCTTTGTAAGCTCTTTGCTTCAAAGTTTCTGTCAATACTTTTTTCGCGGATGACGTTGCCATAACGGCGTGTCCGTTTGGAATTAAAAAATTTCTACCATAACCGTTCTTAACTGTTACAATATCGTCTTTAAATCCTAAATTTTCAACGTCTTGTTTTAATATAAGTTCCATTGTTATGATATTTTATTTTAATAAATCGGCAACATATGGCATAAGCGCTAGATGTCTTGCTCTTTTTACAGCCACTGATACTTTTCTTTGATATTTTAAAGACGTTCCTGTTAAACGTCTTGGTAGTAATTTTCCTTGTTCGTTTACAAAACCTAATAACCAGTCTGCATCTTTATAATCTACATACTTTATACCAGATCTTTTGAAACGACAATACTTCTTAGTTTTAGAAGTTTCTATATTTAAAGGAGTAAGATATCTTATCTCACCGTCTTTTTTTCCTTTGGCTTGTTGTTCTATTGATGACATAATTAGGCTTTTGCTTTTGCTTTTACTTTTAGTTTTTCTCTTCTTCTTTCAGCCCAAGCAATAGCGTGCTTGTCTAATTTTACAGTTAAGTAACGCATAAAACGCTCATCGCGTCTAAACTCTAACTCTAAAGGTTCAATAACTTCACCTGCGACGGTGTACTCTAATAAGTGATAAAAACCACTTTTTTTGTTTTGAATTGGATACGCCAGCTTTTTTAAGCCCCAATCTTCTTTGGCTATCATCTCAGCACCTTTAGAAACAAGAAAATCTTCATATTTCTTTACTGTTTCCTTTATCTGATCTTCAGATAAAACGGGATTTAAGATGAAAACAGTTTCATAATGATTCATAATAAATGTGTTTGTTTATGGTTAAAACGGGTGCAAAAATACGCAATAATTCTAATTTTAACAACGTTTCTACAGCTAAAGTTTTAATATCTTTACATAGGTATCAAAATGTTAAAATTTACGGTTTATCGGTATTATTTGTTTTTTAACCGAAAATATCGTACTATTGTCGATATCTTAACCTAAAATTAATAATGTTATGACTTTAAACTGTGTAGTTGTTGACGATTCTGCCATTCAGCGCCTCTCTATTGTCAAGTTAATTGAGAATCATTCCTCACTTAACCTGATTGCAGAATACAGTAGTGCGCTAGAAACAAAAAACGGTCTTAATACCCATAAGGTAGATCTTATCTTTTTAGATATTGAAATGCCTGTATTAAACGGTTTTGAACTTTTGGATGTCCTCAACAACAAACCCCAAATTATTTTCGTTACCGGTAAAACCGAGTATGCTTTTAAAGCATTTAATTACGATGCCACCGACTATCTGCAAAAGCCAATTACCAAAGAACGCTTTAATATAGCCGTAGAAAAAGCGATTGAACAGCACAAATTAAAACTAGATTTTGATGAAACTGATGGCGAGCACATCTTTGTAAAAAGTAACCTTAAAAAGCGAAAAGTTTACATTAAAGATATTAAATGGATTGAAGCGCTTGGGGATTATGTAAAAGTAGTCACCGAAGAAAACAGTCTGGTAGTATTATCCACCATGAAATCTTTTGAAAGTGAATTACCTGAAGGTAAATTTTTAAGAATTCACAAATCCTATATTGTGAATCTCGATAAAATTGATCGTTTTAACAGCAAAAATGTTGAAGTTGGTGCCTATGAAATTCCTTTAAGTAGAAATAAAAAGACACAACTAGTAGATGCTTTAAATAATATGTAGAAAACATTATTTTAAATGTCTATCGCAAAATAACCCCAAACAACCTTATTTATTAAGAGGCTGTTTAAAAAAGTAACATTTATTTTCTGTCACATTGAGCGCAGTCGAAATGCTTTAAAAAATTCGAACCACTCTACAATGCCAGAAATAACAAATGAAGTAGCTTTTTTAAACAGCCTCTTTTTTTTTTTAATAATTATCCACATTCAAAATCACACGCACCGCCCTAAAATCTTTAACCGCATTAAAACTTGTATCTATTCTTAAAATGGTTTCCTTTGTTTTTGAAAGGGATTGATTTTGCGGAATCTTCACGAGAATATTTTTATGAAATAAATTCCTAATCCGAGATACTGGCGGAAACTCAGGTCCCAAAACATTCGCCTTAAACACTTGTTTTAAAGCCTTGGCATACCAATCTGCCGCTAAATTAACACGATTGTAATCTTTGTGCTTAAAAGTGATTTTTATCAATCTATAGATTGGTGGATATTTATAATTATACCGATCATCCATCTGCTCCGCAAACATCTCTTTATACGCATTTGTTGACACCTGCTGTAAAATATTGTGGTGCGGATTATAGGTTTGAATTAATACCTTCCCTCTTAAATCGGTTCGTCCTGCCCTACCCGATACTTGCGCCATTACCTGATAACTACGCTCATGCGCCCTAAAATCTGGAAAGTTGAGCAGATTATCGGCATTCATAATACCTACTAATTTTACATACCTAAAATCGAGCCCCTTGGTAAGCATTTGGGTACCCACTAAAATATCGATCTCACGCTGCTCAAAACTGTTGATAATTTTTTCAAAACCGTACTTGCCGCGTGTGGTGTCTAAATCCATACGCGCGACTTTCTTTTCAGGAAACAATATTTTAACTTCTTCCTCTATTTGTTCGGTTCCGAAACCTTTGGTATCGAGGGTGGCGTTTCCACAAGCCTGACAACTTTTTAGCATCGCAGTATTATAGCCACAATAATGACAACGCAGCTGATCTCTATATTGATGGTAAGTTAAACTCACATCGCAATTGGGACATTGCGGTGAAGTGCCGCATGTTGTACATTCAATTATTGGTGAAAAACCGCGTCGATTTTGAAACAATATAATCTGAAAACCAGCCTCTAAGGTTTCCATCATTTCTTCAATGAGTCGGTCGGAGAAATGACCCTTCATGCGTTTGCGCTTGTATTTATCAGCTAAATCTACCAATTCAATATCGGGCATGAGCACATTATTGAAACGCGTATTTAATTCCACCAAACCATACTTGCCTTGGCTGGCATTAAAATAACTTTCTAAACTCGGTGTTGCAGAGCCGAGTAGTGTTTTTGCCTTATGCAAATTTGACAAAACAATGGCAGCATCTCTTGCGTGATAGCGCGGAGCTGGATCAAATTGCTTATAAGATTGCTCGTGTTCCTCATCGACGATAATAAGTCCTAAATTATTAAACGGTAAAAGTAAAGACGATCTCGCACCGATTACAACCTGTGCTTTTTCAGGATGGTTAATCATATTTTGCCAAACCTCAACACGCTCATTAATTGAATATCGACTATGAAACACCGCCACTTTATCACCAAAATAATCCTGCAAGCGTTGTACCATCTGGGTTGTGAGAGCAATTTCGGGCAATAAATATAAAACTTGTTGGCCTTGGTCTAATTGTTCTTGAATGAGCTGAACATAAATTTCTGTTTTACCAGAGGAGGTGACTCCATGTAATAAGGCTACAGATTTGTCTTTAAAACTGGCTTTCAATTCTTTATATGCTTTCTGTTGCGCCAAACTTAATGTTTTAGCATCGGCATCGCCTTCACCATCAAATTGCACACGATCACTTCTAATATGGTATTCTTCTAAAATTTCCTTTTCAATTAAAGTTTTTACAACAGCTGTTGAAGCTCCACTACGCTCAACTAATTCCGATACCTTAATAGGCTGTTTTTTAGCCGCTTCTAGGGTAAATAATGTAAGAATTACTTCGCGTTGCTTGGTCGCTCTCGTATTCAACATTTCGAGTAGCTCTTGAAGTTTTTTCTGTGATTTATGATTGGCATGTAGTTTAACATATCGCACCAACTTTGGTTGATATTTTTCGTAAAGTTCTTCAAAAAGATTTAAAACACCTTTTTCAACTAAACTATTAATAATAGGGAGTACACGTTTTTTGTCTAAAATAGAAATGACGTCCTGTATTTTCAAGGATGACTGATGCTGTAAAGCCTCATAAATTAAAAATTCATCATCTTTTAACGCTGACTCTTGGATTTCAAGTTTCTCATTTCTAGAAACTATCGTTTCGCTTTCTAATAGGAAGGCATTAGGCATAGCGGCACGCATCACCTCTCCGAGACTACACATATAATAATCAGCAATCCACTCCCAATGCTTTAACTGTGTTTCTGTGATTATTGGGGCTTTATCTAAAATTTGATGAATGGTTTTCGCCTCATAAGCTGTTGGCGGATTTTGATGAATGTGATATACTAAACCCGTATATATTTTATTTTTCCCAAAAGGCACCGCAACGCGCATACCAGTCTCGAGAAATTCTGATTCCGCTTTGGTGATATGGTAAGTAAATGCCTTTTGAAGTGGAATAGGTAATATGACGTCTATAAAATGATTCAAAATAGTGGTTTAGGAATGCAAATACGAAGATAAATTAATCTCAATAAAATAAGAACGCATTACAAACAAAACCACTCTAGTTCTAAAACTAAAGTGGTTTTTAGGGTTATTAAAATTACGAAGGATTAAAAGCTAATGCTTTACAGCCAATTGTTTGGTTACACTTTGTGAGGCATCACTAAGTTTTACAAGATACAAACCACTCGTTATATATTGTGTATGTATCGTGTAATCTGAATTTAAGGTCCCTTTCTGCACCAGACGACCGGCCATATCAAATACAGTGTAGTTGATGTTAGCGCTGTCCTCTGGAAGATTTAGTATTTTAACTCTATCGTTGGCTGGATTTGGGAAAAGACTAATATCAAACGTTGCAAATTGCTCTATTGATAAGGATAAACAGGCAGGATATACAAACGTGGCTCTTGTGGTATTCTCCCAATCACTTCCGTCGTATTCCTGAAAAATAAGTTGCGTTATAAGATTATCGTCATTATAAGTAATTAGACTTTTTTCCTCAGCTACATAGGCAGAGCCATCCCAGTAATACGTTGTAATTTCGGAGGCATTTGACCCTGTGTAAGCATATGTTGTGAGTTCTAATCCCACCCAAGTTGAGCTCGCTGTATTCCATTCTTCATACACTTCTTCCTCTAAGATACCATCAGTGTTGTACGTGTAAACTGATCTATTATTAGCCTCCCAACTTGTATTTCCCGGATCACGCAGCTGAATTAAAATTTCTAGTATGTTACCAGCACCGTTGTAAGTATAGAGTGTTCTGGCTGCTAACAACCAATTTGTACCATCCCAAGTAGACTCAATTTCTTCTGTTAAATTACCAGCATTAAAGGTATTTTGAGTCCTGTAGGTGTTTACCCAACTAGAGCCATCCCAGATAGACTCAATTTCCTCGGTTGCATTTCCGTCAGTGAAGGTACTTTGTGTTCTAGAACTATTTACCCATTCTGAATCAACCCAAACGGATTCAATTTCCTCTGTTAAATTGTCACCAGTGAACGTGTTTTGAGTTCGAGCTGAATTCACCCAAGTGCCTAAATTATTAAGCTGGGTTATAATTTCTACGGGTTGATTTTCTGCATTGTAAGTGTAGACTATCCTAGAAAATTCAAAACCAGAAATAAAAGTTGAAATTGTTTCTACTTGACAATTTGAATTAAATGTCGCTTCTTGGTTTAAAACCTCACTCCAGTCCTCACCCGACCACTCATCTACAGTTAATGTTTCAGGTAATTGTAGACCAAATTCAACGTCAAAGAATTGTGCTTGTCCTTTTACAAAAAGTAACAAAGCAATTACAAGCGTAATTTTTTTCATAATAATAAGATTTAATTGATTAATAGCTTATCAAATATAGCTAATAAATCTTATTATTATATAAGAAATAGTATTTTAACAAATTGATAACATGACCATTATAAGAATCAACTTAATTTTAATTTATTTCAATGTTTTCCTTAAAACAACATGCGTTTTTTTAAAGACAATTCAAACAACATGAACCAGATTTTAAAAAAATCAGCAATATGATAATTCGTTTTTTGGACTTGCACTAAAAAGCGTAATTATAAATTTTTTAAGAATATAGTTGACAAGAAAGGTATTACTTTAATTAGAAGCGTAAGCTTTATTTTGGTAGCCGTGCCAAAGAAAACCTATTTAGTCGCCCCTTAAAAACAGTCCAACAATCTAATTATCAGTAAAATAAGTTAATT
>CAYMDB010000088.1:0-9997 GCA_964388865.1 uncultured Flavobacteriaceae bacterium | reverse complement strand
TTGATAGTTATTGGGTTATTGGGTTAATAAATTTCAAATTACAAGAACTCAATTCAAAAAAGTGAACCTCATATCTAATACCTCACACCTCATCACTTTCGGCACTAGCTATTACAAAGAGATGCACAGAGTTCACACTGAGACCCGCAGAGTTTGACACGGATTTCACTAATTTACACGGGGGCCAATACCTCACGACTCAAAGCTAACGGCCCATTTCTAATGCCTAATCCTAACTTCTTTCTTCTATGCTCTATTTTCTATTTTCTATCTTCAATCGCTCATGGCTCACCTCTCATCTCTATTTTGACACCGATTTCACTGATTTAAACAGAGACCAATACGGCATACCTCATACCTTCCCATCTTCCGCCTGCCTAGCGGCAGACAAGTCTTCCCTAAGGGAAGAGACTTTCATATCGTTCATGTCTTAGAAGGTCGATTTCGAACTTCCTAATGCCTAATACCTCATGCCTAATACCTCACTCCCGATGGCTATCGGGACACAGCTCACGGCTCATAAACTTCCCACTCAACCCCTCACAACAACTTCAACAAATAATTTATCAAATCTGTAGTGGTGACAATGCCTACCAAACGGCCATCATCTACTACGGGTAGGGCGTGAAATTCTTTTTTAGACAAAATCTCGGCGACTTCTTTGATGCTGGCGGTGGAGGGTACCGACACCACATTCTTAACCATCACCTGCTCTATGCTAAACATATTATAGACTGTAGTATCTACGGCATCGTCTTCCTCGTCCACAGCATCGGCGAAACTGATGCGTAACAAATCGGTGTAGCTGAGCATCCCTATAATGACTTGTTCTTCAACTACGGGGATATGTCTAATGTGGCGCCGCTTAAACAGATGTTCTGCGGTTTCTAAATCGTCATCGCGGTTGAGAGCGATGATCTCTTTGGTCATTAGTTTTGAAATAGGTTCTGTGACTCTCATAACTTTGGGTTTTATTAGTTAACGTAAGTTCGATTTAAAAACAATTTTATATTTAAAGATAACCCCCCTTAATGAAGGCTGTCACCTTAAGCGTTGTTAAAATCGATCACTTAAATGGGTTTCAACTGCGCTCAACCTGACATAAAAGCATAAACGTGTTGTTTTTTACTATATCTAACTCACGTTGATTATCCTAAAAGTAACTTATAAAACCATCACGGGGTATGATAAATGTCATAGGTAGTTTAAAACCTTAAACGGCTTTAACTTTTAGTCCCATAGCCATGATTATAACCGTAGTTATAGCCGTAGCCATAGCCATAAGACTTATTGGTATCCACACCATTAAGTCCATAAGCGCTATTTTCGATTTCATCTTGGGTGTCCCAGCAACAAAAACAAGCGGTATTACTTAAAAATGGAATTAGAAGAATTCTGAATGGGTATTTATAATCACTGAACGCATTTTTTATTTACCACAGCGTCACAGAGTTCACAAAGAAAAATAGCTTTGCCCTTCGTGCCTTTGTTATGAAAACAATAACCACAGGGTCACAGAGAGCACTGAGAAAAAACTTTGTGCACTTTGTGTTGAAAAATCAACCACAGAGTCACAGAGAACACAGAGACAAAACGCTGTGCCCTTCGTGCCTTTGTGGTAAAAAATAAACCACAGCGTCACAGAGGACACTAAGAAAAACTGCTGTTCCCTTTGTGGTGAAAAATCAACCACAGCGTCACAGAGAACACTAAGACAAAACGCTGTGCCCTTTGTGCCTTGGTGGTGAAATAGTTATTACAACTATAAGCCCCTTATTTATAATTAACGACCTTCTTAAAGACAGCGAACCCGCTTATTTACTCTTGTTACCATAGCCATAATTATAACCGTAGTTATAGCCATAGCCATAGCCATAAGACTTATTGGTATCCACACCATTAAGCACGTAGGCGATATTTTTTAGCTTACCAGAGTCAAAGAGCTCTTTAGAGTAATTGAGTAAGTTTTTCTCGGTGTAATTGGCGCGCACCAGATAAATAGTAGCATCCGCGAGTTGCGAAATGAGCATGGTATCGGTGACCAAAATGGTGGGTGCGGTATCTACGATGATATAATCATACTCGGCTTTGGCCTCTTCAATCAAGGTCTTAAAGCGCCCATTGGTTAATAAGTGAGCCGGATTAGGAGGAATACTTCCCGATAAAATAATATGGTGATTGGGATGCTGATCAAACCCTTGAAGCACCGCATCACGCCAGTCGTAATTCGCATCGTGAAGGTAGTTTGACAAGCCCGGCTTGTGCTTTTCTTCTTGAATAAAGTTATGAATTTGTGGATTTCGCAAATCGGCACCAATTAACAAGACTTTTCTGTTGATACTCGATAAGGCTAAAGACAAATTAATACTCACATAGGTCTTACCTTCCCCCTTAATGGTTGAGGTACAATAAATCACCCGACCTCCGCTTTTCTTTACGGGTAAAATATAATCGACATTTGAGCTTAAAATTCTAAAGGCCTCGGCTTGCACCGAACTGTCTTCCGGATTGCTAAAAATGCGATCCTCTTCTTTGACCCGTGGCAATTCGCCCACAATAGGAATCTGCGCACTGCGTTGCAACACATCGGCACGCCCTTTCACTTTGGTATCTAAAAGTTGCACGACATAAATAACTCCAAACGGTAATAACAGACCCCCAACTAAAGCCATTAAATAGATATTTTTAGGATTCGGGGAAATAGGCACTCCACTAGATAAAGCGTATTCTACCACTTTTATAGACGGCTCGGTAATCGCCAAATTAATGGCAGCTTCTTCACGCTTTTGTAATAAAAACAAATACAAGGTTTGCTTAATTTCTTGTTGGCGCTTAATTTCTAGGATGGTCTTTTCCTTAGCGGGTAAGCTATAGACTTTAGCGTTAAACTTGCGGTTCTTCCGCATGAGCTGTTGTTTGGTCGCTTCCAGCTGGGTTTTATAAGAGGCTATAGAGGTATTGATATTGGCTTTTAAATCCTTAAGCCGTTGCTCTACTACGCGCACACTAGGATTATTCTCCCCAGCACTGACCACTAAATTATCCCGTTCAAAAACGAGGCTGTTATAATTTCCCACAAGACCGTTGATACTGGTATTGGCAAGGCCGATATTGGCGGGTAATAAATCGGACTCTGAATTTGGGGTGTTTAAGGTCTCTTTTAATAAATCGGATAAAATCAACTGATTCTCCAATTCAAACAATTCGTTTTCAGAGGCGGTACGTTGACTAAGACCTAAGGCTGCATCAGACTCCACCGTCATCAAATTATTAGAACGTTTAAAATCGCTAATCCCCGATTCAATAGAATCTAACTCTTCCGCCAACAATAAAAAGCGCTCGTCAATAAAACTAATCGTGCGTCTAGAGATGTCTTGGCGATCGCTAATCCCGTCTTCGTTAAACACTTCAATTAAGGTATTTATGATGCGCTCATTCTTCTCACGACTTTGGCTCGCATAACTCAATTGCAATAAATCACTGCTTTTTCCTAAAATATTTACCCCTACACCTCCTTTGAGCCCTCTAGTTACTCCCGAAGCTGGCACAAAGCGCACGATATAGTTTCGCCCTTTAAGCTGATTGAGATTCGCTGTTTCGGGCATACTCAATTCAAAAGGCAGCGAATGATTGGTTTTGGTGGTATCAAAATCTGGAAAGACCAAGGCGTTTTCAGCGTTGCTTGGCAGCACCTCAAAGCGGTCTGCCTTTACCGTAATGGTATAAGACGATCCATAAGCTATACTGTTGGGTGCTCCTTTTTTGAGAAACCCAAAGGGCAGTCGGTCAATTTCAGTGGTAATGACATTGCCCTCAAAATAAAAGCGCTGGGTTAAATCGAGACGCTGCACCACCTGCTCCATAATCCGATTCGATTTTATAATCTCAATCTCATTCTCTAAATTAATATTAGAGCGGTTAAAGACAAAGGCCGCTGAGGGCAATTCTAAGCCCTTGGTTTTATTTAAAATTTTAATCTTGGCACTAGAGCTATAGACTTTTGGAGTATAACGCAAATAAAGATAGGCCGCACTAAGAGTCAAAAGAATGCCCAAAACAAACCAATACCAATACCTTAAGTACTTTCTAACTTCTGATTTAATAAACTCGCCTTGGTCTGCTGGTTTTGCACCTGTGGTCATACCGCTCATACTTATTTCGAAATTAATACAATAGTAGTAAATAGAATTGAGGCCACCGAAAGTAGGGATCCCAGATTACCAATATACCCCGCACTTTTTACCCTAGGGCCGTTTTGCTTAACATAAATAAGGTCATTAGGCTTTACAAAGTTATAAGGTCCATTGAGCCAATCGGCTGTGGTGAGATCGATATGGGCTATTTGACGCACTCCTCCTTCTTCGCGCATAATTAAAACATCCTCGCGTATGCCGTTAATGGTTAAATCGCCGGCATATCCCAAGGCTTGCACTAAGGTGATGTTTTGTTCTGTAAAGCTGTAAGTGCCCGGCCCACTCACTTCCCCTAAGACTGTAAACTTCGCATTGAGCAAACGCACCTCTACAGTAGGATCTTTGAGATGGTTGCCCGCTTCAAGCAGGTTTTTTAAATACATGGCAAATTCTTGTGTCGTTTGATCCGCCACGGAAAGCGTACCTAAAATAGGAAAATTAAGCGTTAAATCTTCAGAAACCAAATAGCCATCCAACTGCAATAGCGACGCATTCGCAGCTCCGTTACCTGTCGTTGCTTTATTATAAGGTTTGGTGGCTTCGGCATTCTGTGCGCCTACGGTAATGCGCAGCACATCGTTGGGTTGAATCTTAGAGTTAGTGTACGGAATTTCGGTATTGGCCAACTCCTCTGCATTTTGTAAATACAAAATTTCCTTTTTGCTGGTGCAAGACGAAACCACAACACAGCTTAGGAAGAGGACGCACAATTTTAAATTAGACATGACTATTAAGCATTTAGCATAGGGGGCAAATATAAGCGCATTTCTAGTATTGGCAAAGTAAATTTAAGCCGTACTGAAGATTAGCGATCTTTAGAAACGCTAAAGTTAGGTTTTCCCTCTGACGCGCGCAGCCATCGGTATACAAAATACACCGAATACAGCAGGGTACCACTGCCTAATAAGACGGCTAGTTGCCAGTGAATATCTAGATGATGGCAATACAAAGTCAGCCTAATGAGCGCGGCATTAATAAACACAATAATAGCGGTAACTTTTGCATGGCTAAATCCGAATTCTAAAAAGCGGTGGTGGATATGATTTTTATCGGCTACAAACGGACTTTTTTTATGAATAACCAAGCGAATAAAAAAAATTCGCAGGGTATCGAGCAGCGGAAAAAATAAGAAGGACAGTGCCACAACAGGCGAAGCATCGGCATAAAGACTACTGTCTAGGGTTTCTGAGCTATTGATAAAACGCACGGCAAAAACCGCCAGAATAAAGCCTAAAATCATAGAGCCTGTATCGCCCATAAACATTTTGTTCGTCTTCGAGAAATTCAGTATTAAAAAAGGAATCAAAGCTCCTATGGTGGCACCAGCTAAGACCAGCATACTCATGTCGTTATACCTGTAAAACACATAAGCAAAGGCAACGGTTGCCATCAGCGCCAAACTACCTGCTAAGCCATCAATCCCATCAATTAAATTAAAGGCATTGATAATTAACAGATAAACAAACAGGGTAAAGCTTACCGATAGCCAATAGGGCAATATACTAATATTTAAAAGTCCAGAAAAACCCAAAATCCGGGTATCCGTAAAAATGATCAGCAAAAGCGCTGCAAGTAATTGGCCTGTGAATTTTTTTCTCGGAGAGAGGATCAGGATATCATCTTTTAGGCCCAAAAAAAACAACAGCGTAATCGCTCCCAGAATTAAGAGCAGGCTCTTGGTATCGAGTAAGGCGCCAGTGATGGTCATGGCTATCACAATTCCCAAATAAATCCCAATACCACCCAAATTAGGGACAGTACCCGTATGGCTACTCCGATCATCAGAAGCGTCCATTAAGTTTTTAGCAACGGCTACATTAATGATGGCAGGGTAGCTAGACATGGCTACCACAAAAGCAAACAATGCCGTCACCGCCATATAAGCCATCTTGTATTGAAGAGGATTAAAATTTTCGAGTAATTCTTTTACCATAGTTGTATCACAGCGTATTCGGTATGCAAATATCTAATAAATATTATAAATCACTATTATTTAATCGTTTAATCGCAGAGAATTTATGGTGAGGGGAAAAAGTAGTGAGGCGGTGAGCTGGTGCGCCAATACCTAGGTAGTTATCGGTATTGAGGTGGTCACTTTGAAAGGCCGAAATTCTAAATGTCAAATTTCAGCTTGAACTTCATTCTTCAATGCTCTAGCCCTTCTTCCGCCTTCTGGCCCCTCTTCCGCCTGCCTAGCGGCAGACAAGTCTTCCCTGGGGGAAGAGACTTTCATATCGTTACTGTCTTAGAAGGTCGATTTCAAACTTCCTAATCCCTAATCCCTCATACCTAATCCCAATGGGCATCACACCTCAACTCTTTGGAATAAACTGTTTAATTTTAGTGATATTCTTAAGCAGCACGGTGCCAAAGCCTCCGATATTGTTTCGCTTTAAAGCTTTTAAGTCCTCCTTAGTTTTTTGAAGAATATTTTTGAGGCTGCCGTTGCTGGCACCACCCACGCGCATTTTAATAATGGTTTGGTCTAAGAAGACAAATTTTAAATCTTT
The DNA here is from genome assembly GCA_964388865.1 of uncultured Flavobacteriaceae bacterium. Classification (GTDB taxonomy): domain Bacteria; phylum Bacteroidota; class Bacteroidia; order Flavobacteriales; family Flavobacteriaceae; genus Winogradskyella. The sequence continues at coordinate 3,294 of CAYMDB010000088.1, read as the reverse complement.
CTGCTGAAAAATACGCAAGATGAAATCGTAATCGGCAGCAATCTGATAGCTCATATTGAAGAGTCCGTAGGTATCATAGATGTCCTTTTTACGAAATAACGTAGGGTGCGCGGGCATCCAGCCTTTTTTTAATAAGCTTGCGTGATACGGTTGACTCACCCAGTTCCGAACAATATTGTCGGTATTATCAAAAGATACATAATGTAAATTCCCATAAACCCCATGGGCATCCTCGTCTTCAAAGGTCTTTACAATCTGCGCGATCACTTCGGTATCGGCGAAAAAATCATCGGAATGCACAAAGCCAATCACATCACCAGTAGCCATAGCAATCCCCTTATTTAAGGCATCGTAAATGCCGTGATCGGGTTCAGACTTAACGATCAGCTGCGGGTAGTCTTTGGCGGTTTGCTCAATGAGGGCCATCGTCTCATCTTCAGAGCCCCCGTCCATAATAATGTATTCGATATTGGGGTAGCTTTGGTGTAAGACGGAATCCATACAGCTAGCTATGGTGGCAGCACTGTTGTAGGTGGCTGTTATAATGGATACTTTCATTGGTTGTTCGTTTCTAAAAATTTACGCGCTTTCACTTTTACGGCAGGATTGCCCTGGTAAATACTATAAGCCTCCAAATCGGATGTTGCGACAGCTCCCATACTCAATACCGCATGGCTGTGCAAGGTTACACCCGGGGCTACGGAGCTTTTGGCACCAACCCAACTTCCTGATTTTAAGATGATAGGGGCAATCATCAAATCAAAAGTTGCTTTCTTATAGTTATGATTCCCGCAAAGTAGCAAAGCTCCCTGAGATATACAAACATGATCCTCTATTGTGACTTGGTCTAAATTATCAATCCAGACCTCCTCGCCAATCCAGCAGTGGTTGCCCACGCTAAGTTTCCAAGGATACTTAATGTTGACGCAGGGTTTAATCACCACTCCAAATCCAATTTTAGCTCCAAATAGGCGTAACCAAAACACCTTTAAACCAGAAAACACGACCCATGCTCCTCTAAAAAACAAGAGGCTCACCACATACCAGAGTAGGCGTTTGAGCTTGGAACCAGGTTGGTACCAATCATTGCGGTATGTTGATAAATCAGTTTTCATTTCATGCTCTAGGCTTTAGGCTGTAGGCTCTATTAATGCTTATGGCTTATTGCTTACTGCTTTAAGCTTTAGGCTTTATGCTTTATGCTTTAGGCTGTAGGCTATATGCTTTAGGCTGTAGGGGCTATATACTCTATTAATGCTTATCTTTTATTGCTCATTGCTCATTGCTCATTGCTCATTGCTTACTGCTTATAGCTTACTGCTTATTGCTTACGACTAATAGCTTTTTATTTTATTCATTATATTAACATTCTACCCCATTTATCCTAAGTCCTTTGCCTTAGCGTCTTATGTCCTATATTAGACCAACAAACCTCGATGAAACCCCGCCCTAGACCTAAAGGGAACACTCAGTTATACCATTAATATCGGGTCTTAATGTCCAAATTATTATTTATGAACTTCCAACCTCCCATCGCTAGCCTCTCTGCTCTGTACTTAATCCTTAAAAGTCTCTTCCCTTTGGGAAGACTTGTCTGCCGCTAGGCAGGCGGAAGATGAGATTCCTCTTTCAACAATGCATCAAAATACCCAATGGTATGTCGCAAACCTTCCTTGAGCTGCACCTTAGGCTCCCAGCCGTTGAGCTCTTTTTTAGCTAAGCTAATATCGGGTTGGCGTTGCATAGGATCGTCTTGTGGTAAAGGTAAAAAGCTGAGTTTCGACTTCGAGTTGGTGAGTTCTAAAACCGCTTCTGCCAGTTCTAACATGGTAAACTCATTAGGGTTTCCAATATTGACGGGCCCTGTAAAGCCATCTCTGCTGTTCATCATACGTACCGTGCCCTCTACCAAATCATCGACATACTGAAAACTACGGGTTTGCATCCCATCACCAAAAATGGTAATGTCGTGCCCCTGTAAAGCTTGAACAATAAAATTACTCACCACACGTCCATCTTGCGGGTGCATGCGTGGGCCGTAGGTATTAAAGATTCTGATGATTTTAATATCGACCGCATTCGAATTGTGATAATCCATAAACAAGGTTTCGGCACAGCGTTTTCCTTCGTCATAGCAAGAACGCAAGCCAATAGGGTTCACATGCCCCCAGTAGCCCTCAGTTTGTGGATGCACCTTCGGATCTCCATACACCTCACTGGTGGATGCCTGAAGGATGCGCGCGCCCACACGCTTGGCTAGGCCCAACATATTAATTGCTCCCATCACAGAAGTTTTTATGGTCTTGATGGGATTATATTGGTAGTGCACCGGTGAGGCAGGACAAGCCAAATTATAGATGGCGTCCACCTCTATCATATACGGATTAATAATATCGTGGCGCACCAGCTCAAAATAATGGTGATCCATTAAATGTTCTATATTCCGTTTAGACCCTGTAAAATAGTTGTCTAAACAAATCACCTCATTACCTTCCTTAAGGAGGCGCTCACAAAGATGAGAGCCCACAAAACCAGCACCGCCGGTGACTAAAATTCGTTTCATGTTTTTATTTTTGTTTTGCGTGGCTAAATTAGACATTTTATGCTTTTCGCCAAGCCTTAAGTCTTGAAAATTAAAAAAATAGAAATGTATTATGGGTTCGCAGTCAAGGTTATAGGATAATAAGATCTGTTAACTCACGTGTAATCATGAGTCTAAAAATGAGAAATTCCAAACACAAAATTCCAAATACCAACAAATGAACATTCATGAATACAATAAACCCTACTATTTTGAACTAAACTTCATAAATCCCCAATCGTAAATCGTCATGAGGTATTAGGTATGAGGCATGAGGCATTAGGTCCCATCTTCCGCCTGCCTGTCGGCAGACAGGTCTTCCCAAAGGGAAGAAACTTTTTTTTAATAAGAGAATTCAGAATTAGCCAATATAGACATCTAGAAGGTATGAAGTTATTATGTGAGATAATGATTTTAGAAAACTAAATTTCAAAACTTAACAAATAGCAAAGTCCAAGCATTAAATTCCAAACTTTGCGTCTTAGCGTCTTTGCGTGAAAATAAAATTCCAAAAAATGCATATTCTTTAAAACCATAAACCTTCCTATTTTAAACTAAACTTCATAAATCCCCAATCGTAAATCAATAATCGTAAATCGTTACAACTCCAAATGTCAACAATTAAACATTAGCGACAGCAATTCACAAAATAATCATATATGTCAGTTCGAGTTTTTTTTTGCGAGCCTTAAACCAAAAAAAAATATATCGAG
>CAYMDB010000087.1:0-10016 GCA_964388865.1 uncultured Flavobacteriaceae bacterium | reverse complement strand
CTCGGTGGTCGCCGTATCATTAAAAAAAAAATTCTAAATCTGTTAAAAAATACAGATGGTGTGATCCTTTCTTTAGCAGAACATAATGGTGCCTATGCCACAGTGTTCAAAAATATCTTTGATTGGATGACTAGAATTGACGGTAAAGTTTTTGCAAAAAAGCCGATGTTGTTAATGGCAACTTCTCCTGGTGGTAGAGGTGGGCAATCCGTCTTAAAAATTGCTGAAGATAGATTTCCTTGGCACGATTCTAATATCGTTGGTCTTTTCTCACTGCCTTCTTTTGGGGATAACTTTAAGGATGGAAAAATCACTGACGAAGAACTCCATAATCAACTTCTAGTTCAAGTTAAGAATTTACAAAAAGCGCTGTAAAATGGGTGATATAGCAAAAGATGTTAATTCTAAGTTCAAGAACCATAAAACCAAAGCCTTGCTTAACATTTTATACACCGCCAATTGGATTTCTGCGAAACAAAATACATTTTTCGCAGGATTTGGGATTTCGCCACAACAGTACAACATTCTCAGAATATTAAGAGGAGCCGGCGAGCCACTCACCATGCAAACGGTAAAAAATAGAATGATAGAACGCGCACCTAATGCTACTAGATTAACCGATAAGTTATGTGCTAAAAATTTGATTAAGCGTATGCCTAGTGAAAATGACAGACGGGTGGTACACATTGCCATCACTCAAAAGGGCATGCAATTGTTAGATGAGATTTCTGATGATTTCAATGAAGATTGGTTAAATCATATAACGGAAGAGGAAGCATCACAACTCAGTGACTTATTAGATAAATTGAGATAATTAAATACAACCGTTACGGTTTTAATAAAATTGACTAAAATGAAAAAAATTATACATAAAGCCGAAAGCAGAGGATTTGCCAACCACGGGTGGTTACAGGCTAATCATTCATTTAGCTTTGCGAATTGGTTTCAAGAAGACCGCATTCACTTTGGAGCGTTAAGAGTTTTAAATGACGATACCATTGCTCCAAAAATGGGATTTGGAACCCATCCACATGATAATATGGAAATTATTACCATTCCATTAAAAGGAGTGTTAAAACATCGCGATAATATGAAAGACGATTGGCAACCCGTCTTGCCAGGCGAAGTTCAGGTGATGTCAGCCGGAACTGGTGTACAACATTCTGAAATTAACGGATCTGTTGATGAGTATTTGAGTTTATTTCAAATATGGATTATTCCCGAAAAACGCAACTTGGAACCACGCTACGATCAAAAACGATTTCAACCTGAAGAACGAAAAGGTAAACTTCAAACCTTGGTAAGTTCGTTTGATGATGCAGATTATGGTAGTTTGAAAATTCATCAAGATACCCGATTATCTCGAATTGATTTACAAAAAGCGGAAGATTTCACTTATAAACTAAAAAGTGAAAATCATGGTGTTTATCTCATGACTGTATCCGGAACGATTGAAGTTGATGAAGAGCATTTGGAGAGCAGAGATGCTATTGGGATTTCCGAAGTGGATGAATTTAAAATAGCAGCGCAAGCAGATACTGAATTACTCTTTATTGAAGTTCCCATGCTTAAATTCTAATTTTAGCAAAACTTTAAATTAGAAGCGTCACAAATAGTGATGCTTTTTTTATTTTAAAATGCGATATTTGTATAACCACTAAAAACTAAAACTAATAGACTATTAACTATGGCAATGAATAAAAACACAGTGTTAGCATGGGCGACATGGATTATGATAATTGTAGGGTTAGGCCTCATAGCATTGGGTGCCTTTAGATATTATGAATCCGCAGGTTGGGGTTTTGCCTCTGTTGGTGTAGGCTTTTTAGCAAATGCTTGGGTGTTTAATGCTTTAAAAGGACGTGTATAATGAGCGATGATAAAAAAGTAATATTTGCCATGTCTGGACTTACCAAGTCCTTTCAAGGGGCAAATACACCAGTATTAAAGAATATCTATTTGAGTTTTTTCTATGGAGCTAAGATTGGGATTTTAGGTCTTAACGGCTCTGGAAAATCTACTTTATTAAAAATTATTGCGGGTATTGATAAAAACTATCAAGGTGATGTTGTTTTTCAACCCGGTTATACTGTTGGTTATTTAGAGCAAGAACCGCAACTAGACGATAATAAAACCGTAATTGAAGTGGTACGAGAAGGTGCTGCTGAAACGGTTGCGATTCTCGATGAATACAATAGCATAAATGACCAATTTGGTTTGGAAGAGGTGTATAGCAATCCAGATAAAATGGAAAAACTTATGAACCGTCAAGCCGAGCTTCAAGATGAAATAGATGCCGCTAATGCTTGGGAATTAGACACCAAACTAGAAATTGCCATGGATGCCTTGCGCACACCCGAAGGTGATAAAAAAATCGGTGTTTTATCTGGTGGCGAACGCCGTCGTGTCGCCTTATGTCGCTTATTGCTTCAAGAACCTGACGTTTTACTCTTAGATGAGCCCACCAACCACTTAGATGCAGAGTCGGTACACTGGTTAGAGCATCATTTGTCACAATACAAAGGAACTGTAATCGCTGTAACCCATGATAGATATTTTTTAGACAACGTGGCGGGCTGGATTCTAGAACTCGATAGAGGTGAAGGTATTCCATGGAAAGGCAACTACTCCTCGTGGCTAGACCAGAAGTCGAAACGTATGGCTCAAGAAAGCAAAACTGCTTCAAAACGTCAAAAAACTTTAGAGCGCGAGCTAGAATGGGTGCGTCAAGGTGCAAAAGGACGTCAAACAAAGCAAAAGGCACGTTTGAATAATTACGACAAGCTGATGAGCCAAGATCAAAAGCAACTCGATGAGAAATTAGAAATATACATTCCTAACGGACCACGTCTAGGCACCAATGTTATTGAAGCGGTTGGTGTAGCAAAAAGTTATGATGATAAATTATTATATGACGATTTAAACTTTAAGCTACCACAGGCGGGAATTGTTGGTGTTATTGGTCCGAATGGCGCTGGTAAAACCACCATTTTCAGAATGATTATGGGTGAGGAAACTCCAGATAAAGGTGAATTTAAAGTCGGTGAAACCGCTAAGATTGCTTATGTAGATCAAAAGCACTCCAATATTGATCTTGAAAAATCGATTTGGCAGAACTTTAGTGATGAGCAAGAATTGGTGATGATGGGCGGCCGACAAGTCAATTCCAGAGCTTATTTAAGTCGTTTTAATTTCTCTGGAAGTGAGCAAAACAAAAAAGTAAAACTACTATCGGGTGGTGAGCGCAACCGCTTACATTTAGCCATGACTTTAAAAGAGGAGGGTAATGTATTGCTTTTAGATGAGCCTACTAACGATTTAGATGTGAACACCTTGCGTGCTCTTGAAGAAGGTTTAGAAAACTTCGCGGGCTGTGCTGTTGTTATCAGTCACGATAGGTGGTTCTTAGATAGAATTTGTACGCACATCTTAGCTTTTGAAGGGAATTCTCAAGTGTATTTCTTTGAAGGTGGATTTAGTGAATATGAAGAAAATAAGAAAAGCCGCTTAGGCGGAGATCTAATGCCGAAACGTATCAAGTATAAAAAACTGGTGCGATAACTTGAAGAATATTTATTAAAAACAAAAGCCAGCATCCGCTGGCTTTTTGTATTTCAAGTTTTTAAGAATCAAGAATTGTTCTTGGTTTCTAATTGCTTGATTTTCGATTTCAATCGTCGAATTTTAACTAAATTCAATATCAATAAAATTAAAAGAGTCGAAAAACCTATGACTAAAACGCTAATAATTTTCTCAGATAATTCCATGTTCGTTTGTGTATAGAAAAAAATTAAAAATGTAAAACTTGTAATTAACTAATTATCACCGTAAAGATGACCGCTTGTGAAATCTTTATAAGTTTCATCTACATCTTTAAAAGCATTTGTTTCCATTAATTTTTTGTTTTCAGCTTTTAACTTATACATCTTAATGATGGCAACAAGAATAAAAACAAAAAATATGGCTGCAACAGCAATTAAAATCATGGTAAGTTGTTTCGTAGTCACAACTAAAGCTTCAGAGAGTAGGTAGTACCTCATATTTTAAAGTTTAGATTTGGCTTCTAGATTGCTAATATAAAAAAAATAATAATGGTAAATACTTAATTCTAAATAATTTACAGCATTTGCTCTGAAATATTATCGATTAATAGAGTATTGATCACGCTGAAACGCGCATTATTTCAGCAAAATTTAACCATTTGATAACTTATTAACAATGCAAAATTTAACACTCTTAATACCAGTCGAGTAAAAGAACTTCAATAGACGCATCTCCCTCATTCACCAATGATTTAAATTTAGAGACATCACTCAAACCCTCAGTTCCGCGGTAATGATAAGGGTAAACTTGTTTAGGCTTAAAATCTAAAACCGCACTAGCGGCGCTTTCAATTGGCATGGTGTATGGTAAATTCATGCATACCAAAGCTTTGTCAATATTTTTCAAGTTGCGCATTTCTGGGATGTCTTCGGTGTCTCCAGAAATATAAATCCGTTCCTTATTTGCAGTGAGCACATAGCCGTTTCCTCGGCCTTCAGTATGAAATTTTAAAGCTTCCGCTCTTAAATTGTACATAGGAATGGCTTAAATAGACAACGAAGTCACATTTGTAGATTCACCATTTGGAAGGATTTTTAAATTTTTAAGTCAATTTTCTGGAAGCTGATCTGCCACGGCTTGAGGAACGATGGTAAGCACATTTTCAAGTTTTAAATCCTCTAAAGTTTCTACACTTAAATGATTGCCATGAATATCTGTAATTAAAACTAAGGTAGGTTTCTTTTGATTTTGAAAAGCTTCGGAGCCACCAGTCGGATCGACATATATAACGTGATCTCCAGTTTCAATAACCAAAGTAGCATGGTGAATAGGAATTATTTTTGAAGTTTCAACTTCAACTTCAACTTCATCTTCATGTTCAACTTCGGCTTTGGTTTCATTTTTACAATTGAGTAACACCGTAAACAAAAATGTTAGGAACGTAAATTTTAAAATTTTCATATTGTTATTTTTAAATAAAGATATTAAACAAGGGAGCGGATTAAAAATAATGTAACAATTTTATAACAAGGGCTACTTATATTTTGCGGGTCAAAATTTTTGTACTGTCATAAAATTACCGAAATTGCTTTGTATTAATCGTTCAACCAAATAACACCTTATACCATGTCTGATGATTTTGATTTATTAGAAACTAACTCCAAAGAAAAAACCGAAAAAGTTGATGTTAATTGGGGAAAAGCCATCGACCAGATGAAGTCTAAATTGGCACAAGAAGACGATCCGGAAAGTCGTCAGAAAATCTTAAACGCTACATTAGACAATGTTGTGGATATGGCAGAAAAAGATAGAACCACGCTTTTAGATGCCATTAAAGATCTTACCGATTATCAAGATGAAGTTGGAATTATGTTCGAAGGCTTTTCAGCATTAAACCCTTCGGAACAAAAAATTATAGACGATGCCATTAAACGTTTGGAACGTGCTAAAGTTGAACTAGAAGACGCCAAAAACAAACCAGATACTTGGTGGAATAATCTATGGGGACGAAAAAGCAAGATTAAAAGTGCTGAAGATGAACTTAAAAATGCACAGAAAGAACGAGCTGCTGCCGATAATAAAGCAAAAGCTATGTTTCAGCAACGTATTGAAACCGCTGATGTTCAAACTTTATTAAATGAGTTGTCTTTTAAGAGCCAGGCTGCGATAAAACGTTTAAAGGATAGAGAGCTCGAAATTAAAGAAGTTGAAGAAAGCTTGAAAACGGCTATTGTTGAGGCGAGTAAAAATCACACCAAGGCTCTTGAAAAGAAAAAAGAGGTTGAGGACAAGCTCGAAACACAATACGCACTTCTTAAACAAGCCCGTCAAGCACTTGAGGAAGTCGCTGATAAACAGTCTACGGAGTATTCTTCAGCCCTAGAGAAACTCACACAATTAGAACAACAGATTGAGGAATTAGAAGGCTTAAAAAATGCTTACACGACCTTGGCAGCCTCAAAAGATAGCTTTGTTCATAAACACAATCTAACCATAAAAGTATTAACTTCATTGCGTAGTAATTTACAAACCCATCGCGCTAAATTGAAGTCAGATACCGATGAACGACTCAAATATTACGATGGTTATATTGTAGCCTTAAAAGCGAGAACCGACCAAGAGTTTGCAGCTATTTTAGAGCATTTGGGAGTGAAGACCGATGAGCATATTGGCGAAACCTTAGCCGCTATGCATACGGCCAGTGCCAAAGCGCGTCAGGCTATGATGGACAATATTCCAGTGCACGAAAAGGTAATGCAAGGGGTTTATGGAAGCTATGCTGAGGCTTTAAAACATATTAGAGCGAAAGATGAAGAAATTCAGAAAAACTTTGCAGATCGTTATGGTATTGATATGAAGGCGATTTTTGATGAATACTATAAAGCTGATGCTAATGCTCCGTCTCAAGGTGGAGAACCATCAATTGCGCCAAAACCAAAAGCTAGCGACGATGATTTGTTGTCATAAATAAATCACAAAGGTATTCAGTTTTATCGGCAGCACTAAAACAGAATATTAACTTAAGCTCACAGCACAATTCAAAATGATTGTAACACCATTAGATTCGGCAATTTTAGATTCCAAAGAACAATACGTTTTCTATCACAAAATGATAGATTTTACCCTAAAGGAATTGATTGTAGCCGTTCAGCAAAAGCAATTATTAAATACTCAAGAAATCCTTCTTTTTAAGCAGTACTGCGATTTGTTGTTGTATTCCATTGAAGCTATGCGGATTAAATATATGTATGACGATGAGGAAAACATGAAGGTAGATTTAACCGACTCCAGCTTTCCTAATTATTTAGAATTCAGATATCTTTTTAATGATTTAGAGCTCAGAGAGGAATACTTAGGGAAGCTTACCAATATAGAAACCTTAAAAGAAGAGTTTTTAGACACCTTAATGCGAAAAAAAGAACCGATTGCTAAGCGCAAACTCTTTCAAGCAGCATCAATAGTTTATTATACTTCAGCCAAAAAAGAATACATCTTTAATCGTTTTGTTCAAGGTAAAATAATTGCAGCACCAAAGGACTCGGTAGCTGAGCATTTAGTGAGTTGGAGTTTCTACGATGTTTCACACAACAGGCCCTTTATTTGCTATATGTACTTTAATTACGATGGCAAAAATGTGCAAGATTATAAAGATGATATTTATTCGGTTTTAAAAAACACAGCTGACAGAGAGATGGCGCTAGATACTATGGGTTATGGGATTGATAAACAATTACCCAAAGTATTTCCTAAACTCATAACGCGGGTAGATTTGGGACCCATCCATAATGTATTTGCTAAAGATGAAAACAAAATAACCCATGCCATATTGCAAGGAATTGCAAATAAAGAGATTGCTTTAGAATCTTTTGTGATTTCCATGAAAATAGATGAACTTAAATCGCGTAGCGAATTTAAAGAAGGTGGCTTTTTTAATAAGCAAATATTTCAAAGATGGGATGCAACTTTTAGAAAACGGTATGTCTTTGCACCTCATAGAATTATTCAGCTGCTGTATAATAAAACACCACAAATCATGAATAAGTTGGCCATGGATCCAATTCAAGTGGCTGAATTAAAAATGAAATAAAAGTACAGTCGCTGTTTTTAGTATTGCGATTAAACAATAGGATAATAACTACCAGTTTTGGATAAATATAGCAAAATACAGTGCGTAACTGTTTGCTGCGGCTGAGACTGATGACTTAAAAAAATAATGGAACACAATCCAACCTTCCCCATAAAACAGAATGAGCTCGATATGCTTCGGGACGAAGCGACGTCTTACTTAAAATCAATTCAATGGGAGCAGGGGCAGCGCGCCAAGAACCGAGATACTAACGGAAAAGATGAATCCATTTTATTGTATCTGTCAAGAGCAAATAATGGAACTAATCTCGATGTAACCTCAGTTTCAAAAACGATTTTAGCCTTAAAAAAACGCTTATTACCTGAGTCTGTTGCGCTTCCTGTGTATTTAAATCAAAGTTTATTCGCGGTGCAAGAAGGTATTACCCTTGGTATTTGGATTAAAGACAACTATTCAGACGCCTCAGGTTTATCAACGCTTCGAGAGAATAGAACCGCTTTAGATAGCTCGGGAAAACGCGAATATGAAAGCAAAATGCATACGGCAACAGCTTTTATGTTATTTGCAACAGCTTATAAAATTCTGCACGACTTAAAACCTCATGCTTCGGATGATTTATCGGTAATGAAACAAAAGTTTGCAGGGATTCCCGAAGTGTCCTTTTTAACTCCCTTGAAAGGAATTTCTTGTCAGCTGTTTTATTACGACAAATATCTTGGACATCCTGATATCATAAAAACAGACAAAGATGTCATTGACTTTACAGTGGTGTATTTTGAAGCTTTAATTGACGAAATTCAGCTGCGAAAAAGCACCTTAGAATATATCGAAACCATAGTAGACAGAACGTATAAGCTTGAAAAGTCTGATTTTGCGGTTTCAGGTTGGGAAAATGTGTTTCAAGGCACGGCAAAAAGTATAGAATTTAATAAAATTGAGTTCGAACAAATTGTAGGAAACAGAGATGCTAAGCACTTTGCAAGACGTTTAACAGAACGCATGTTGAGTTACGATTTTCAGAATAAAAAGAATCCTTTCCAAGAGTTGGGCGGATTTATGCCAGTGTTTATGGGCTATGGAATTCCGGGTACAGGAAAAAGTATGCTCATTGCAGCAATTGCAACCCGACTCAAAATGCACAGCGATCATTTAGATATTCCGTTTTTATTTCATCCAATGCCAGATACGCTAATTTCCACATTTCAAGGTGGTTCTGCTGAAAAAATGGTGGAGTGGATGAAGCCTTTACAAGATCCTACAAAACTCATTTTCGCACCAATTGATGATGCTGAAAATAATTTGCAAGAACGAACTGCCCAAGGAGTTTCGGCAGGGGTAAAGGAAGTTATTGGTGTGTTTTTGAGGTATACCGAAGGCGCATACGCTGTTAATTACGGAAATAGTTCCATCGGACTTTTTACAAATCTGCCCGAAATGCTAGACAAAGCTGTTATTTCACGTGTTCAAGGTCGATTTAAAATTGATGGAGCACAAACGGAGCACGATTTCCTAGATCAAGATTATATTTGGTGGAGAAAGTTACGAGATACAATGCCTGGTTTTATTAACATGGACAATCCTGAAGCTTATCAATATTTGTCAGACCAAGGTTTGGCAAAAAGTATGGGTGACATTTTAAGTGTGGTTGAAAAACCATCAGAGGAACGTGTTCACGACACTTTTGATAAGATTGAAAAGCTTCACGACACCAACGATCATATGTTTTATGCGGCTCTGTACAAAGAAATTCAGAAAATATTCCCGTTTTTTTCGTCGCGAGATGTGCGAAATATTCAGTCAGCCATATCATTGCGTTTAACGGATTTCGATTTAGAACAAGATTGGTTTGAAAATCCAGAAACCTATTTTAAAAGGGATTATGACACTAAATTTAATATGCTTCAAGAATTAATGAAAGCCAATATGAAAGGCTTAAATTTTTCTGATGTCAGACGACAAGAAGTCATTCGCTATTTAGATAATGTAGCAACCATTGCGGATACCGACTTTAAACGCAAGGTAGATGCTAGAGTGAATCAGATGAATATTGAAGATGAAGCGCGTGAGCAGTTTTCAGGACTAAAGGGAGAATAGAGCTTAGAGCCTAGAGCTTAGAGCCTAGAGCATAGAAAATAGAGAGAATCTTGTATTTAATGAAAAGTGTAAAGCAAAAGTAAACGAAGTTAGGAGTTAGAGTGGATTTATGAAAAACTTAAAAAATATAACCCGCACCAATCTTTCAGACGAGTGGGCCACACTAGACAGAGTGGATTACGATTATCAATTCAGCAATGGCGAATGGAAACGCTTATCGAGAGAATGTTATAATCGTGGCAATGGTGCGGCAATTTTATTATACAATAAGGATAAAGGTAACGTAATTTTA
>CAYMDB010000086.1:0-10018 GCA_964388865.1 uncultured Flavobacteriaceae bacterium | reverse complement strand
AAATACGTTTCTCCTTTATAGCTACTATCATCTTGGTTTTAATGATGATGGGTTGTGACACGTCTGAAAAGGCTAAAGTGTTGAGGTTAGGACATTCACTTGATACCCAACATCCGGTTCATTTAGCTATGGAAGTTTTAGGTGAAAGCTTAGAAGAAAAATCAAAGGGTAAACTAAAATTAAATATTTACCCTAGCTCACAACTCGGTGGGGAACGCGAATGTCTGGAGCTTTTACAAATTGGCAGTCTAGATATCACCAAAGTTTCTGCCGCAGTATTAGAAAATTTTATTCCGGAATATAAAGTACTCAGTCTGCCTTATATTTTTAGAGATAAAACCCACATGTTTAGTGTGTTCGATAATAAAGTCGGTAAAAGTTTATTAAAAAATGGTGATAAATTCAGGCTAAGAGGACTCACGTTTTATGATGCTGGAAGCCGAAGTTTTTATATGAAAGACGGTCCTATAAACAAACCATCTGATTTAGTAAACAAAAAAATTAGAGTTCAAAAAAGTAATATGGCAGTCACCATGATTAATGATCTCGGTGGTTCTCCAACACCAATATCTTGGGGTGAACTCTATACAGCTTTACAACAAGGTGTGGTGGATGGTGCTGAAAATAATCCGCCGAGTTTTTACACTTCTAAACACTACGAAGTTTGCAAGTTTTACAGCATAAATGAGCATACCTCAGTACCCGATGTTTTGTTAATTGGAATTGAAACATGGAATAGACTTAATGACCAAGAACGCCAATGGCTAGATGAGGCAGTTGCGGAAAGCACCAAAGCACAGCGTATACTTTGGGCAGCGTCTGAAAAGGAATCGCTAGAAAAGGTAAAGGAAGCTGGCGTACAAGTTTATTATCCGAATAAAGCCACTTTTGAAGCTAAAACTAAAGACATGGAAAATATGTTCAGCGATGACGAAGAAATTATGACATTAATAAAAGCTATAAAAAATACCCAATGAGAACATCTATTGATAAATTTTTAGAAAAGGCGGTGCTAATTGTCATGTGTATTATGCTCATAAGTGTTATATGGCAGGTTTTTTCGCGTTATGTGCTTCAATCTCCAAGTACATTAACTGATGAGATTACGAGTTACTCATTAATTTGGTTTGGCTTGCTTGGTGCGGCCTATGCCTCGGGCCAACATTTACATCTAGCTATAGATTTATTGCCAGAAAAACTCATCCAAGAAAGAGGAAATATTTTTAATAGTATAGTGCATCTTTCAGTAGTTTGTTTTGCTTTTTTAGTCATGGTTATTGGAGGTGTAAGACTAGTTCAACTTAGTTTTCAATTTGAACAAACCTCTGCAGCACTTGAGATTCCCTTAGGTTTTATTTACATGGTGGTTCCGTTTTCTGGTTTAATCATCTGTTATTACAATATTGATACTTTAATTTCTACCTTAAAAGCAGACACCAACTAAGTTATGGCTCTAACCGAAGTTTTAATTCTTGTATTGAGTTTTGTAATATTTTTGTCTTTAAGAGTGCCAATAGCTTGGTCTATTGGTTTGGCCGGCCTGTTTACTCTATTGGTAAGTATGCCGTTTTTGCCCTCGGTAACTACTTTAGCACAGAGAATGGCAACATCTCTGGATAGTTTTACTCTAACGGCTATACCCTTTTTTATTTTAGCTGGTCAAATTATGAATCGTGGTGGAATTGCTGTTCGGTTAATCAATTTTGCAAAAGCCATAGTAGGTCCACTTCCGGGAGGTTTGGCATTTGTTAATATCATTTCTTGTATGTTGTTTGGTGCCATTTCAGGTTCTGCTGTAGCAGCGGCATCGGCAATTGGTGGATTTATGAATCCCATGATGGAAAAGGAAGGCTATTCCAAACCTTTTAGTGCAGCCATTAACATTACGAGTGCTACAACGGGTCTTATTATTCCACCAAGTAACGTTTTAATTGTCTACTCTTTAGCCAGCGGTGGAGTGTCGATAGCGGCTTTATTTGTTGCTGGATATATGCCGGGAATTTTACTGGGATTTGCTTTGATGCTAGTTGCTGCGGTATATTCCATTATTAAAAAGTACCCAACGGATAAACTCGTAAGCCTCAAAGAATTTTTTAGACGTTTTATAGATGCATTTCCAAGCTTAATGCTTTTAGTTTTGGTTATTGGTGGTATTGTTGCAGGTGTATTTACTGCGACTGAGGCTTCCGCTATTGCAGTGGTTTATACGCTTGTTTTAGGTTTTGTTTACAAAGAAATTCGCACAAAAGACATTGCGCTAATTCTATTAGAAACTACGAAAACTTCTGCCATCGTTTTGTTATTAGTGGCCACTTCTATTGCCATGTCTTGGGTTATGAGTTATGAAAATATTCCGCAAGAAATTAGTGATACCTTATTGAGCATTAGTGATAATCCAATTGTGATTTTAATACTTATAAATTTAATACTTTTATTTGTTGGGATCTTTATGGACATGACTCCAGCAGTACTCATATTTACGCCAATTTTTTTACCTATTGTTACCAGTATAGGTATGGATCCTATTCATTTTGGTATAATTATGATTTTAAACTTGTGTATAGGCCTATGCACACCACCAGTGGGATCAGTCTTGTTTGTTGGTTGTAGTGTTGCCGGATTGAAAATTCAACAAGTCATCAAACCATTAGTGCCCTTATTTATAGCAATGATCGTGGTTCTATTAATTATAACTTACTTTCCTGATTTAACGCTTTGGCTACCTCGTTTATTTGGTTTGATTTAGTATTTCATTTTTTTGCTCATAAAAGTGGTTCTTAACTGAACTTAAAATAAGTTTTAGCATTATAGTAGCAAATATTCTGTACGATTTTTCCGAGTAGCAGTTTGTCATCGGGTAGTGATCCGTTTTCAACATCTTTACCTATGAGGTTACAAAGTATTCTTCTAAAATATTCATGTCTTGGAAAGGACAGAAAACTTCTGGAATCAGTAAGCATACCAACAAAACAGCTTAGTAAACCCATGTTAGATAAGCTATTAAGTTGCTTTTCCATGCCGTCTTTTTGATCTAAAAACCACCATGCAGAACCAAATTGCATTTTTCCTTTAATAGTGCCGTCGTTATAATTCCCCACCATAGTCGCAAAAATCTCATTATCGGAAGGATTAAGATTGTATAGAATGGTTTTAGCCAATTGATTGTTGTTGTCTAAATGATTGAAAAATTCACTTAAAGCTCTAGCTTGTGAAAAATCACCAATGGAATCAAAACCTGTATCCGGACCTAATTTCCCAAGCAACCTTGAATTGTTATCTCTTATGGCACCCAAATGAAATTGCTGCGTCCAAGCTTTTTCATGATAATATTTACAAAGCTGTTGTAGGGTTTTGATTTTAAAATATTTGATTTCTTCTGCTTGTAAAGATTGTCCGAATTGAATTTTTTCAAACAAAGATTGAATATTAAAATCTAAATGCTCAATACAATAAAGTTGTTCTAAACCATGGTCTGAAAGCTTGCAACCATGGGCATCAAAATAATCTATTCTGCTTTTTAATGCTCGCATGAATTGATCATAATTTTCAATCAATACCTCACTTACCAATTCTAACTGTTTCAAATATTTATTAAAAGTCACAATATTTTCAACAGCATAAGCTTTATCGGGTCTAAAGGTGGGTAGAGTTTGGACTCTCTCCTTATTCTTTTGAATAGCCTGATGGTGTTCTAAATCATCTAAAGGATCATCTGTTGTGCATAAAACTTCGACATGCATAAGTTTTAATAAGCCGTTTGCAGAATGCGTCTCTTTGGCTAATGTGTCTTTTGTTTGACTCCAGATATCGTCTGCTGTTTCTCTCGATAAAAATTCATCAATACCAAAATAGCGTTTAAGCTCTAAATGTGTCCAATGGTACAATGGATTTCGGATAGTGTAGGGCACAACTTCTGCCCATTTTATAAACTTTTCTTTGTCGCTGGCATTACCTGTAATATATTCTTCATTTATCCCATAAGCTCGCATAGCCCTCCATTTGTAATGATCGTCTTTAAGCCAAACCTGGGTAATGTTATCAAATTGGTTGTCATTCGCGATTAAGCGTGGTGATAAATGATTATGGTAATCTATTATAGGTAGGGATTTTGCGTATCTGTGATATAACGTTTTAGCAGTTTCTGTTTGTAGTAAAAAATGATCGTGGATAAACTCAGGCATTATTTTAGAATTGAATTATTAATGTAATGTTAAATCATAAATGGTAGCCAGCAAAACAAATTTACTTCCTCACTTGTGAGGAATTATTTTTTTAAAGATTGAATGATTTTAATGGCATTCTTGGTGTCTGCTTCAATTTTTGCAAGGTCATAAGTGCCTTCATTGGTTTTGGCAATAAGTTTTGAACCCATACCTACACAGGTCACTCCTGCATTAAACCAAGCTTCTAAACTGTCTTTAGTTGGTGAAACTCCGCCAGTAGGCATAATGCTTGTCCAAGGTTGAGGTCCCTTGATGGCCTTTACAAAGCTAGGGCCATAAGTGCCGCCAGGAAATAATTTTACAATTTCACAACCCAATTCTTCAGCTCTGCAGATCTCTGTAAGCGAACCACAGCCGGGTGACCACAGCACTTTTCTTCGATTGCACACCAAAGCGATATCTTCTCTAAGCACTGGCGTAACTATAAAGTTGGCACCTAAAGCCATAAAGCGCGAGGCACTAGCTGCATCACTTACCGAACCGACTCCCATGATTAAGCCCGGAAGCTCCTTAAGAGCGAATTTATTTAACTCACCAAAAACTTCATGAGCAAAGTCTCCACGTGCTGTAAATTCTAAAAGCCTTGCACCGCCATCGTAAACTGCTTTAAGAACTTTTTTACTTAACTCTAAATCTGAATTGTAAAACAAAGGCACCAATCCCGTGTCCTTCATTACATTTGCTACGTCTATTCTTGTATAATTTGCCATTTTATATATTTTATGTCCAATTTAAAATTTTGTTGAAATCGTATTGTTCTGGATAATCTAAATAAGCTTTTGCAGCATCGTAATCTTTCTTTGTGATAAAAAATAAATTATTGATAAACAATTTAGCCATATCAGAATTGATATCGACCAATCTTGGTGGTATTTTTCCGTTTTTGTCTTCAAAATCTTTTAAATACAAAGGCGAAATATCTCCTTTTGAATTGGCGCTAACTATGCAATCTGAAATACCTTCATCATATAGCTTTTTAACACCAATGGCCAAAAGCGAACAAAGGGTTAAATCAAACGCAATTGGAGGACAACACCTTAACTCATAACCCAATTCTACAGGTCGAGATTTGATGTTTATACCCAATTTTTTTAGCTCAAGTTGAAGCAAATAATTAAAAATATTCGATTTGCTTAGGTTACCTAATTCGGGATGTCCATGTTCGTCGTAGGTGAAATTGATGCCGGAATTGATGATTTCTTTTTCATCCATAAAATGGAAAACACCTTCACTGATCAATATTACACCGTATTCTATCCCTTCAATTTTACATTTCACAATAGAAGACACCATGAGGTTGATGAGCTTATTGAAAGTAATTTCAGTTTTGTAAAACATTTCTGGAATAATCATCATTTGAAAGTGGCATGCTGTCCCAATTCCAAAAGCCAAATGACCAGCAGAGCGGCCCATGGTGGAAACCACAAACCAATTTTCACTGGTTCGGGCATCTTCATAAACCGTATTTCCAATTTTTACCCCTTCATTTTTTGCAGAATGAAAACCAAATGTCGGGTTTCTATCCGGTAAAGGCAAGTCGTTGTCTATGGTTTTGGGCACGTGGATATGAGACACATCAAGGTTCTGCGTTCTGATAAATTTTGTAAGTCTATTGGCGGTAGATGCGGTATCATCTCCACCTATGGTAACCAAAAGTTTGACGTTATATTTCTTGAAAAAATCGACTTTAAAATCACTATCTTCAGGCTTAAATCGACTCATGATTAAAGTTGATCCTCCTCGACTAAAAATACGATCGGCATGCGCAAAATCGAATATCTTGAGTTCCGGATTTTCAGAAAGTAAGCCTTTGAAACCGTGATGCACACCAATGACATTATAACCGTCTTTCATAAATACTTTCGCTAAAGTACTGATAACGGTATTTATTCCAGGAGCCGGTCCACCGGCGCATATGATAGCTATTGACTTTTGCATTTTCCCATCCCAAACCCTTTCATTTCGACTTTGCTCAATGCATCGTCGTGGGAGAGGGCTTTTTTTAAAGTTACTAATATGATATTTCTCTACTCACTGATATTTAAATTATTCCCATGAAGAAACCAATCCCAAAGTTTCAGTAGGCCTTGTTCGTTGCTCCCCTTTGGTTAGATTAAGAGGAACCTCTAGAGGGTTTTTACCTCGCCACCCTTCCCGAAGCATCACCACCCATAAGTTTTTCTACTTCGTCAACTGTAACTAAATTGGCATCTCCTTTTATGGTATGCTTCAAGCATGATGCCGCCACGGCAAAGTCTAAGGCATTTTGGTCATCATTAGGATATTTCAGTAAGCCATATACAAGGCCACCCATAAAAGAATCCCCACCACCAACACGATCTACAATATCCGTAATTTGGTATTGTCTGGTCTCATACATTTTTTTTCCATCATATAATACACCAGCCCAAGTATTATGGGATGCTGAAATAGACCCTCGTAAGGTGGTGATTACTTTTTTAGCCTTAGGAAATTTTTCCATCATCTGTTTACACACGGATAAAAAGGCCTCTGCTTTTACATCATGCCCATGTTTATGTACGTCTAAACCTTCTGGATGAATGCCAAAATGTTTTTCGGCATCTTCTTCATTACCTAAAACAATATCGCAGTAGGCCGTTAATTCAGTCATTACTTTTTCTCGGTGAGCATCATCGCAATAGGTCCATAATTTAGCTCGATAATTTAAATCAGTAGAAATAGTAATACCCATTTCGCTAGCCTTTTTAACTGCTTCGAGACACACATCGGCAGCGCCTTGAGAAATAGCAGGTGTAATCCCTGTCCAGTGAAACCAAGCGACATTTTTAAAAACGGCATCCCAATCAATCATCCCAGATTCTATTTGAGATATGGCTGAGTGAGCCCGATCGTAAACCACTTTGCTACCACGGCTTACGGCACCCGTTTCTAAAAAATAAATACCTAAGCGTTCCCCGCCATAAACAATTTTATCTACCCCAACACCGCGTTTACGCATTTCCATCATCGCACACTGGCCGATATCATTTTTAGGCAAACGGGTTACAAAATCTACTGGAACGCCATAATTGGCTAGAGATACAGCAACATTAGATTCACCACCGCCATAAATTGCATCAAAATTGGACGTTTGAGAAAATCTTAAAAAACCAGGAGGAGCAAGCCGCAACATGATTTCTCCAAAGGTGACTACTTTTTTCATTGTTATCGAATTTAAAGTTTAATATCAATCTGCTTAAACGTTTAAGCAGATGCTCAAAATAAAATCAAAATAGAGTATATTTTGAATATTAATGTAAATATACTATTTTTGTTTAAACGTTTAAGCAAAATCTGAAAAAATTTTATGAAAAATAAAAAAGCAACTATCAAAGATATTGCTAAAACGCTAAATATATCAGCTGCTGCCGTGTCAAAGGCTCTGCACGATGATTCCAGAATAAGTAAAACCACAAAACAAGCTGTAAAACGAGTCGCTAGGGAACTCAATTATCAACCTAACCATTTGGCCTCAGCACTTAGAAAAGGAAAAAGCAACTTGGTTGGCGTTATGGTGCCCAGAACGAACAGTAATTTCTTTTCATCGGTTTTAGAATCTATGGAGAGTGTGCTTCATAAGGCTGGTTACAATGTTGTTATTACCCAGTCTAATGAATCTTTTAAAAAAGAATGCAGTAATATAGATGCCCTTTTATACACACAAGTAGATGGTATTATTGCTTCTATGGCCAATGAAACGGTAGATTTATCTCATTATGAAAAAATAAAGGAAAAAGGCATACCTCTAATATTGTTTGATAGGGGTGAAAACGACCTAAATGTTGATTATGTAGGGATTAACGATTATGAAAGTAGTCATATGATTGTGAAACACTTGGTAGAAAAAGGCTGTAGGCGTATCGCCCATATTGGTGGTTACCGCAGAACACGAATTTTCAATAATAGAATTAGAGGATATATAGATGCACTTAAAATGTATAAGCTTCCTATTGAAGAGGCTCTTCTTTTAGAATGCGACTTAACCATGGAAGATGGTCGAACGCTCATGGAGGATTTATTACAGCTTGAAAAGATACCAGATGCCGTTTATGCTGCGAGTGATAGTGCCGCTCTTGGTGCGTTTCAGGTTTTGAAAGCGCATCAGATTAAAGTGCCAGAGGACATTAAGCTCGTTGGTTTTGGTAATGAACCTTTTACTGAGTTGGTTTCTCCATCTATTTCAACCGTTGATCAGCAAAGCCATAACATTGGGCGTATTTCTGCTGAAGTTTTTTTGGAAAGAATAGCTGAAAAGGAATTAAATCAGGAACTGACCAAACACATTTTAGAAACAAAACTTTTAGTAAGAGAATCCTCAGAATAGTTTTTCGTCTTTATATCCTACTTAATTTCATACAAACATTTAAATGATGGTAAGGACAATAAACGTATTGATGATTAAGTTATTTAAAATCAGATATAAATAAGTTTTAATTACTAAAGTTCACCACGGTAAATTCAGTGCTTAAACCTCAGCCTCATAGAAGGCTTCTAACGGTTTAACAAGGTCTTTAGATAGGATATTTATGAACTTGCCTCATTAGTTTTTAATTGGCTTACATTCGTATATCCAGATATCCGCAGGCCAGACAAAACCAAATTGCTTTTTGAGCGAGATTATGGTTTACTTGAATAATTTTCTTCACCCTTTCAACCAAATGCGTTCTAGTTTCAATATTTTGTTTAAACCAACGGCTTACATTAACATCAATGATTCTTAAATTGTTATACTCTCCCGCTAGCCATCCAGAATCTAGTGGAATTTTTGCAATAAGGCCACTTCCTTTTTCTTTTAATTTTTTAAATGCTCTTGAAGTCTCCTGATGTAATATATTAAAAATGGTCTCAATCACTTCTGGATTTGTGGTGTCCGTAAGTAACTTCATATCGTCCTAAGTGTCTATGTACGCACCTTAAGCTTTTATTTTACCTTCATCAATTAAGCGTTTTAAAATAATGTAATGAGCATTTTTGGTGCTGTATAGAATTTCCGATGGCGGATAGTGAATCATAAGTGACTCTACATTATCGACTTGTAATCGCTTTTGACGGTATTTTTAGTACTCTCGAATGTAATTTGAAGTATAATTGGCGATGCCTACTTCTGTATCACTAAATTTTCGGTGGATTACAATTGTATCTCTGTCAATATGCTTTAGCGTAAAGTTACCAAAATGACGAACAGGAAACCTCATTAAGTGAAGAATAGTATCAAATGATTTATGGACACAGAGAGGTTCATTTAAAATACGAAAGCAAATTTTTTACTTGGGAACAAGTGAAACAAAACGCAAGAAACTTGAGTTAGAAAATGGCATTTATTTTAGAGGCTAAAGACCAAGCCAATGCAGAAATCATTGAGGCTTAGCTTTACATAAAAGCGTAAACCTTATCAAGAAGCTTTTTTAAAACCTTTTCCTTTCTTAATCATTTATGAAATTTTAAAAAGTAAAGTGATTGTGTACTCTGGGTTTAATACTTGGCAGAAACCCAGAAAAGCAAAGTTGAACGGCAGAATTTCAAATTATTAAAATGAAGCTAGAAATCCCTTGTTGTCGCTAGTATAATTACAGACTACCACGAGCATTTGCTAGTGGCGATAATAGTAAGCCTGCAAAACTTTAATATATTCTGATGGGATATCTAATAAACAAAATTTTACGATTAAGTTGCTTCATGGGTGCTTAGCACAGCTTATCGGTAGCAGAAAAAAAAATAACAATAACCAAAATCCTCAAAAAAAAAAAGGAGAGTGTTTTCTATCCTTAAGCCAC
>CAYMDB010000085.1:0-10036 GCA_964388865.1 uncultured Flavobacteriaceae bacterium | reverse complement strand
TATTGCTGAAATTTATAGTTTCGGCGGCTTACTGTTTGCTGGAGACAGCAGTGGTACTTCAACCCCTCCTATTGAAATGGACCCAGATACGGCAGGTAACGGTGGTGACGTTACTAAAACACTAATTTTTATAAGTGATGGTACTAATTGGACTTTCGGCATGCTAGGATTTTAACCGCTGCCCGAAGTCTCACCGCCCACTGCTCCCCGGAGTCTCCTGACTTCGGGGCAAATGCATCTAAAATCCTGTTTGTTAGTAAAATTTATAATCGATAATATCAGTTTTTCCTGCGAAGTCGGGAGACATTCGCAGAGCTAAATATTATAACCCGCCGCTCCTCAAAGTCTCCTGACTTTGGGGCAAATGCGGCCCTGCGACACTCGAGGATTTTAAAGGGTTTCATATATTCAATAAAAAAATAACGGTGTAAGAAATCTACACTTGTATCGACCAATTTTACAAGTGGTAACTTTACCAGAGAAAAACAATAAGTTTGGATATTAACGCGAACATAGAATCCCCCTTTTTAATAAAGATTAGTTTCAATAAATTATTGAATCAATACGAAGATTTAATATCGGTAGATAAGGAATTCTTTGCCCATAATGCTAAACGCGTTATCAAAATTGCTAAGGAAAACCCTATACTCCGTGAAGGATTTAGCGATTTATCTTTACTAGAAACCTATGATAAAGAAATAGAGGGTATTCTTCAAGACACTTTTAATCCACTTTTAACAACGAACGAAATAAAGGCGGCTTCGATTCCGTTTTACGACATACTTTTTAATACGTCGAAGCGTTTCGATCAGATTGTCAAAACTGCAGGTGAGGACTTTGAACTCAAAATTAAAAATATGCCAACCGATGATGTTTACATTATTGCGTGCACCATAATTTTAAGTAGGTGTCATGGTTTTGATCTTCACTTTAAGCGTCCTTTTTTATATGAAATTCCAGATTCCAATGGCATAATGCGCTATTATAAAATACTCTATAACGCAGATTTTATCGAGATTGAACCCAATGAAAAGGCTGTAAAAATTACAGAAGAAGATGTTGATGAACTCTCAGATAATTTTGAAAATATTGAACTTTGGAAAGAAAAATTTCCACCGAATAGCTACGATTTTAAAGGTTTTGTTATCTCAAATATTTTTGATGTTACAGATGACCAATCTATCTCAAATATTAAATCGACTTTAATTCAAGAAAACAAGGCGAAGGATGAATGTTTTATGGATAGTTTTCAAGACATATTTCGTTCGCTTTTAGGTTTAAAAGCTATTAAAGTAGGCTTCTCTCTGTATAACGAGGAAGAGGATACTTTTGAGCGCGTTTACGGTCAAGGTATAAAGAGTTTTTTGCTCAACGATTTAGAAATTTCCAGTTGTTCAGATGCCTTATGTGAGTGGTCTTATCATAGACTGTTAATAGAAAAAAAATATTTTTCAATCTCCGATGTCAATAAAATTTATGAACATCCAGAAGCTCAAGGGCCTCATATTAAAGTTTTAAAACAACAAGATATTCAAAGTGCCATATTTGCGCCAATAGCCAATGAGCATGGATTATTGGGAATACTCGAAATTGTATCAGAACAGCCCAAGGTTTTAAATAGCGTAAATGCCAACAAACTACAAGACGTTATGCCTTTTATTGTTTCTGCTGTGGAACGCTCTAAAACGGAAGAGGCAAATTTAGTTGAAGCCATCATACAAAAGGAATGCACCTCCATACATTCTAGTGTGCATTGGAAATTTGTTCAAGAAGCGCGAAACTATATTAAGACCCAGTTAAACACAGGTTATACCCCTATATTTAAAAGAATAGTCTTTGAAAATGTGTATCCTTTATTCGGTCAAATAGACGTTAAAGGTTCTTCTGACGCTAGAAATTCAGCGACACAAAAGGATTTGCTATTGCAGCTCAACTATGCAGAAAAGATTTTAGACAAAGCGCTTGAAGAACAAAGTTTGCCCATATTTGAGCAGATAAAATTCCAGATTTTAGAATATATTTCAGATTTACAAGAGAGCTTTAAAGTAGATAGCGAATACGACATCACGGTATTTTTAAGAGATGAAGTAAAACCTGTTTTAAAATTAATTTCAGAAACACAGACTTTTCTTAAAGCGGATATTGAAGATTATTTTGGAAAGATAGATTCAGATTTAGATGTAATTTATTTTTACCGCAAACATTACGACGAGACCGTAAAATTAATCAATACCAATATGTCAACGCTGCTAGATCGCAAGCAGGCTGATGCGCAGCAAATGTATCCACATTTTTTTGAACGCTTTAAAACCGACGGCGTTGAGCATAATATGTATATCGGTGAGTCTATTACAAAGCACGATAATTTCGATTTAATTTATCTGTACAATTTAAGACTTTGGCAGATGCAGGTGATGTGTGAAATGGAAAATGAATATTACCAACATCAAAATGAGTATCCAATTGCTTTAGATGTGGCGTCGATGATTCTAGTTTTTAATCAGCCCTTATCAATCCGTTTTAGAATGGACGAGAAACGTTTTGATGTAGACGGTACTTACAATGCGCGCTACGAGGTGGTAAAAAAGCGCGTGGATAAGGCTTTTATAAAAGGAACCGAAGAGCGTATTACTAAAAAAGGAAAACTCACTATTGTTTATTCTCAAAAAGAGGATGGTATAGAATACAAAAACTATATTAAATTTTTACAGTTTAAAAAAGTTTTAGAGGATGACTTAGAGGAATTAGAACTTGAAGATCTACAAGGGGTTACCGGATTAAAGGCATTGCGCATTAGTATTTTATATCATCATGACGATTTTAAAGCGTTCTTTACCTATGAAGATTTAATGGCGACGATTAAAGCTTAAAAGCATCTTCTAAGTATAACTGCGTTTGGTACAGTGATGAGATTGTTTTAGATTCCGGTAAAACGTCTTCAATTTCAACATTTGGTTGCGTTTTAAATGAAATTGCAAAGGCCAAAACAGAAATAATCATACCTGTCATAAAAATCGTGTAGGTCAATCTTAAAATTCTATATTTTCGATCTAATACTTTTCCGAGAAAATATAAATCCTTAGTCAGTGAGCTGTATATGTAGTCTTTATCATTTAGCAATTCGTTAATGGCCCACTGGTATTCTTCGAGTTCCATTTTATGAAAATTACCAAAAAATGTGAGATTAACACGTTTTTGTTTTACATCTTCTTTTGTAAACTCACCACGAGTAACATTGGGTCTCGTTGCTAAAACAGACAGAACCATAGAAATCACACTAGATATAGTGAAAATTATAGTGGGTATAATGAGATAATCGTTGGTGGGATTGTCTAGCTTTGATATTAAATTTGATAGCACTAAGGAAATAATAATAGCATTTACAGACAACAAAATGTTGGCCTTGGTATCAGCAATATCACTAAGTTTAATGTGATTTCTAAGAGCAACACGATAGAAGGTTTGAATCCCGCGATCTGGACTCGCATCCTTATATTGCACTTTATATTGGGCTTTGTATTTCGCCTTCTGTTTTTCAATATTAAACTTTTTCTTACGCTTTTTACTTTTACTTAATAATTTTGCTAAGTTTTTGTCTTTTGTAGATTGCCAATTTTTTATCGCATAATCGGTATAAAATTGATGTTTTTTTGTGAGGACTTCTATGTTTTTTTGTCTCCATTCAGATGGGGTAAAGTCTCTTCTTCCTTGAAGTTCTAGCTCTTTTCTCAACAATTCGCTGGTATCACTAAAATAACTTTTACCAAAGTGAGACGCATCAGCATCTCTAATGATTTTTGCGAGTTTTGTTTGAGGTTCTACGTCAAATTGCGTGGCCATAATGCATTCAGATATCGCTGCAATAGTGTCTTCATCTACATGGTTCTCTTTTAAAAAAGCAGTGGCAATCCGTACGCTTTCTTTTTCGTGTTTTTCGCAACCTTTGGTGTAGCCTATATCATGAAGCATCGCCGTAAGCTCTAATATTTCTACTTCTTTTTCTGATAAGTCAGAGTGTTCTATAAGCTCTTTGGTGCTTTTTAAGACACGTTTTGTGTGGGTGTAATTATGATAAATAAAGCTACTTGGTAATTCATTTTTAAAAAGGTCAAAAACAAATTGTTCGGTAGCTTCTATCAAGGATTCAGACATAATGGTGATGCGTTATTAGCGTTACTTCCAAATTACGAAAAAATACAAGACTTAACATTTTATTTCAATAAAGAGTTGCGATGAAGTTGTATTTTTATAGAACATAGGTTGTAACTGTTATGAACGGGTTGTCGAAAACGTAGCCAAATCATTTCAAAATAACTTTAAATCTTTTGCTTAAAAGCACGCTTTACATGAAATTAAATATTAGCGATACCTTTAATAAAGAATTACCGTCAGATCCTAATCAAAATAATACGAGGCGTCAGGTAACGAAGGCCTCACATTCTTATGTTGTTCCCAAGATTCCGAAACAACCTAAACTAATTCACGCTTCAAAGGACATGGCTGAAGCTATTGGTTTGGATGTTGAAACACTTCAATCTGAAGAATTTTTACAGGTATTTTCAGGCTCTAAAGTTTATCCAAAAACAAAGCCTTATGCTATGGCTTATGCCGGACATCAGTTCGGAAACTGGGCAGGGCAACTCGGAGATGGTAGAGCCATTAATTTATTTGAAGTGGAACACCAAAACAATCGTTGGGCTATACAACTTAAAGGTTCTGGCGAAACACCATACTCAAGACAAGGCGACGGTTTAGCCGTTTTAAGATCTTCAATACGAGAGTATTTGTGTAGCGAAGCCATGTTTCACTTAGGCGTGCCAACAACCAGAGCCTTAAGTTTGATGCTTTCTGGCGATGAGGTACTAAGAGATATGCTTTACGATGGAAATGCGGATTACGAAAAAGGAGCCATCGTAGCAAGAGTGGCACCAACATTTATTCGATTTGGTAATTTTGAATTGTTTGCTGCCAGAAACGACACTGATAATCTAAAAAAGCTTACTAACTATACCCTAAAGTATTTTTATCCAGATTTAGGAAAACCTTCAAAAGAAACCTATGTCAAATTTTTTAGAGAAGTATCACAACGCACACTAGAAATGATTATTCATTGGCAACGTGTCGGTTTTGTGCATGGTGTAATGAATACCGACAATATGTCTATTCTCGGTTTAACCATAGATTACGGGCCTTATGGTTGGTTAGAGGGTTTCGATTTTGGTTGGACCCCAAATACCACAGATGCGCAAAATAAGCGCTACCGTTTTGGAAATCAGCCTAACATAGGACTTTGGAATTTGCTTCAATTAGCCAATGCGCTTTATGTTTTAGTAGAAGATCCTAAACCTTTCGAAGCTGTGTTAAGTGATTATCAAAACGATTTTGAAAAAAAATCACTCGCTATGATGCGTTCTAAATTAGGCTTAGAATTAAAGCAAAAGGATGATTCAAAACTCATGACAAGTTTAGAAGATTGCCTACTGCTCACAGAAACCGACATGACTATCTTTTTTAGACAGTTAGGAAATTATAAAAAGGGACATCCTGAAGATGGTTTAGAAATTATTCACAAAGCATTTTATAAACCAAATGAGCTTCAAAACATAATTTCTGAACATTGGAAAGTATGGTTCAGTCATTACGACCAAAGGTTAGCCAATGAGTTTTTATCAGATGAAAACCGAAAAGAAAAAATGAATGCTGTAAATCCTAAATATGTACTCAGAAACTATATGGCACAATTAGCAATTGATAAGGCAGACAGTGGAGATTATAGCTTAGTAGAGGAATTATTTGAACTACTCAAAAAGCCTTACCAAGAACAACCAAATTTTGAACATTGGTTTGCAAAACGACCAGATTGGGCAAGGCATAAAGTAGGCTGTTCTATGTTGTCTTGCAGTTCTTAAATTTAAAGAGATTCATGAAAAATAAGAAACTAAAAATAAAAAACAGTAAAGGGCTAATTCTAAATGCATCCCTTGAAATGCCCGCAAATCAGAAGCCAAATTATTACGCCATTTTCGCACATTGCTTTACCTGTAGTAGTAGTTTAACCGCCATAAGACATGTGAGTAGAGCACTTACACAAGATGGTTTTGCTGTTGTGCGTTTCGATTTTACAGGATTAGGTAGCAGCGAGGGTGAATTTGCAGATAGTCATTTTTCGGCCAACGTAGAAGATCTTTTGGATGTGCATAAGTACATGACTGAGCATTATGAGGCTCCGAGCTTGTTGGTGGGTCACTCATTAGGTGGCGCCGCTGTGTTGGTTGCAGCCTCAAAATTAAAAGCAGTTAAAGCAGTAGCCACTATTGCTGCTCCTTCAACGGTGAGTCATGTTAAGGATTTATTCTCGCATCAGGTTAACGATATTGAAGAAAAAGGGAACATTGAAGTTAATATCGGCGGAAGGCCCTTTTTAATCAATAAGGATTTTGTTGAAGAATTTGACAATACAGATCTCCCTGAAGTGGTTAAGAATCTTAGAAAGCCGCTGTTAATTATGCATTCGCCATTCGATAAAATTGTTGGAGTAGAGAATGCCGAACAACTTTACAAAAATGCCCATCACCCTAAAAGCTTTGTAAGCTTGGATAATGCTGATCATTTATTGTCAGATGAAAAAGACAGTAAATATGTGGGTGAAATCATTGGTACCTGGTCTAAACGGTATTTTCCAACAGTTGAAAATAAAATGTTAGATACGCAAGGCGAACAATTAGTTGGGTATTTGAATGTTATTGAGGATAATTATACAACAGCCATTCAAACTAAAAACCATACATTTATTGCAGATGAACCCTCAAATATTGGGGGTGATGATTTTGGGCCATCACCTTACGAATACCTAAATGCGGCATTGGCAGCGTGTACAGTAATGACACTGAAACTTTATGCTGAACGAAAAAAGTGGAATTTAGAAGAAGTGTATGTTTATATTTCGCACTCTCGTAAGCATAGTGAGGATTTAAAAACAGAATCGGGTACACCTAAATACATAGATTACATCAGTAAAAAGCTAAAATTTATTGGCGATTTAGATGCCAAACAAAAAGAACGATTAAAAGAGATTGCTTCACGCTGCCCTGTTCATAAAACCTTGGCGAGCGAGGTAGCTTTTGAAACCAAAATAATATAAACCATAGTGCAAACATTAGTAAAACATCATATTTCAACAGAACGCTTTTTAAGCATAAGGCATCAAACAGAGTTCATTTGTAAATCATTAAAACCAGAAGATGTATCCGTACAGCCGGCCGTTTTTGTGTCTCCACCAAAATGGCATTTGGCGCACACTACTTGGTTTTTTGAGCAGTTTGTATTAGTTCAGCATAAAGAAGATTATATCGTTTACAATGAAGATTATGCCTACTATTTTAATAGTTATTACAACACTGTGGGCGATCGTGTGGCAAGAGACAATCGGGGTTCAATGACACGTCCACCCTTAGATGAGGTTCTAAATTACAGAGCTTACGTCAATAAAGAGCTTTCAGAATTTATTTCAGAAGGCATTTCAGAGGAAATTGAAAAGCTTATTGAAATCGGACTGCAACATGAAGAGCAGCATCAAGAGCTTTTAATCTATGATATCAAATATATTTTTGGCCATCAACCTGCGTTTCCGGTATTAGACGCTGCACCTCAGTTTAAATATGAAGAGCAACAACAAGAATTTATTCCTGTTGAAGAAAATTTATACACTATTGGACATGCTGGTGATGCGTTTTGTTTTGATAACGAACTCGGCAGACATAAAGTTTATCTCAATAATTTTGAAATATCAAATCAGCTCGTCACCAATGCAGAATACATTGAATTTATAGAGGCTGGCGGCTATGATGACTTTAACTTATGGCATGCAGATGGCTGGGATTTTATTAAAGGTAATGCTATTGAAGCCCCAATGTATTGGCATAAAGATGAAGGGAGATGGCTGACTTACACCTTAAGTGGATTAATAGAAATTGACAAAACAGTACCCGTAAACCATATTAGTTTTTACGAAGCTTCAGCATTTGCAGAGTGGAAGGGTATGCGTTTGCCCACAGAGTTTGAGTGGGAGGTCGCTTCAAAACAACTCAACTATGGAAAGCTTTGGGAATGGACCAACAGTGCGTATTTACCCTATCCTGATTTTACTAAAGCAGAAGGTGCGCTCGGTGAGTACAATGGTAAATTTATGGTAAATCAAATGGTGTTGAAGGGGTCCTCAATAGCAACCGCAAAACAACACAGCCGACCGACCTATAGAAATTTTTTTCACCCTGAGATGCGTTGGCAATTTTCGGGCATTAGACTCGTAAAATAATATGAATACTACCTTTGCAGAAGATGTAATGAGCGGTTTAACCGCCCAAAATAAATACTTGCCATCTAAGTATTTCTATGACGATAACGGCAGTCGCATATTTCAAGAAATCATGAATATGCCCGAGTACTATCCAACAAACGCGGAGTTTGAAATACTTTCAAATCAGTCGAAACAGATTATTAAAGCTTCTAAATTTTCACAACCGTTTAATGTCATAGAATTGGGTGCCGGTGATGGTTTTAAAACCTTTAAACTTTTAGAGTTTTTGGTTAATGCCAATATTCAGTTTAAGTATATGCCCATAGATATTTCGCAAGAAGCTATCGATTTTCTGAGTACGAGGTTAAAAGAGCGGCTTCCTGCTTTAAACATAGAGCCCAGAGTTGGTGATTATTTTAAAATCTTAAAAGAAAATAAACAAAGTTCAAATCAAAGTTTACTGTTGTTTTTAGGGGGAAACATTGGGAATTACCAAGATGAAAAAGCCACACATTTGTTAACGCTTTTTAAAGATCATATGAAAGCTGGCGATCAACTTTTAATAGGTTTCGATCTTAAGAAAAATCCGCTAATTATTCATGAAGCTTATTTTGATAGGCACGGCATTACTAAACGGTTTAATTTGAATTTATTAATAAGAATAAACAGGGAACTCGATGCCGATTTTAAAATTGACGATTTCGAATTTTATTGTCATTACAATCCTATTTCGGGAACAGTGAAGAGCTATTTGGTGAGTTTGAAAAAACAAATTGTCGAGTTAAAAAAGCTGAATACAAGTATTAATTTCGATTATAATGAGCTCATTTGGACAGAAGTATCTCAGAAATACAGTCTAGATGATATCCAAAACTTAGCAACACAAACAGGCTTTGTTTTAAATACCAATTTTATGGACTGCAAACACTATTTTACAGATAGTCTATGGAAAAAACCAAAAATTTAATATGTGCAAGACGAAGCGATTCGGGTCAATAAACAAACAGAGTGTTCCAAATACATCGGTGCGTAAATTGTGCGCTTCAGTTGCTCTTGTTTTTGCATTGACTTTATGCAATGGTTGCGCAACGCAAAAGGCTCAGTATAAAGATGAAACTCATAAAACCCAAATCACACCAGATAAGGAAGTAGATAAGATCTTTTATCTGATAGGTGATGCTGGTAAGTCTCCTGAGGGAGACATGTCCGCAGCCTTAACAGCGTTTAAAAATTATACGAGCAATAAGTCTACAAAAGATGATTTTGCTATTTTTTTAGGGGATAACATTTATCCTGCAGGCCTACCTGCAAAAGATGAAAAAGGACGAAAAAATGCCGAAAATGCCTTAAATGGTCAAATTAAATCTTTAGAAGGTTTTGAAGGCGACATTCTTTTTATTCCAGGAAATCACGATTGGTACGCCGATGGCCCAAAAGGTTTAAAACGTCAAGAAAAATATATTGAAAAGGCCTTAGGCGACAATACCTTTCAACCAGAAAATGGCTGTTCTCTTAAAAGCATAGATGTCGGTGAGACCATTCAGCTAATCATCATAGACACCCAATGGTTTTTAGAAAACTGGAATGATAGTCCAACGATAAACGACAAGTGCGAAATAAAAACCAGAGAGCGCTTCTTTATAGAATTAGAAGGTGAACTAAAAAAAGCACAAGGAAAAACCATTGTTTTCGCTATGCACCATCCGATGTACACCAACGGAATACATGATGGATATTACG
>CAYMDB010000084.1:0-10088 GCA_964388865.1 uncultured Flavobacteriaceae bacterium | reverse complement strand
TAAAGCGGGTCATGGAGCTCATGGAAGCTCAGGGCGAAGCACTGGTGCCGATGGTGAAGATGCCTATTTAGATGTGCCTCTTGGAACTGTGGTGCGCGATACTGAGACCAATGAAATTTTGTTCGAAATCACAGAAGATGGCGAGGAAAAAATTGTCGCCGAGGGTGGTATGGGCGGACGTGGGAACTGGCATTTCAAAAATTCAGTAAATCAGACACCGCGTTATGCGCAACCTGGAATTCCTTTGGAGGAGCGACACATTACTTTAGAGTTAAAACTTCTTGCTGATGTTGGTTTGGTTGGATTTCCTAATGCTGGAAAATCTACCTTATTATCTGTTTTAACTTCGGCAAAACCTAAAATTGCCGATTACGAGTTTACCACCTTAAAACCTAACTTAGGAATTGTAGAATATCGTGATTTTAAGTCCTTCGTAATGGCAGATATTCCCGGTATAATTGAAGGAGCTGCTGAAGGTAAAGGACTAGGTTATTACTTTTTAAGACATATTGAACGCAACTCCATTTTACTTTTTCTTATTCCGGCTGATGCCAAAGACATTGTTGAGCAATATGAAATTTTAATAGATGAATTGAGACGCTACAATCCTATGATGTTAGATAAGGAACGTTTTGTTGTGATTTCAAAATCGGACATGCTAGATAATGAGTTAAAGTCTGAAATGGCGAAAATATTGGATAAGAATTTAAACTCCGATTACATGTTTATTTCATCAGTAGCGCAACAAGGCCTCACCGAATTAAAAGATAAACTTTGGAAAATGCTGAATGATTAGTTTTTAATTTATGAAGTTATACATTAAAAATATTGTTGAGTATAACGAGAACAAGATGAGTAAGATTTTTGCCTTTTTTATTCAGTTTTTAATAGTGCTCTCTATTGTTACCTTCTCCATTGAAACACTGCCTAATTTAAGACCACAAACTAAAGTAATACTCAATTCAATCGAAATTTTTTGTGTCCTTGTGTTTAGCATAGAATACATTGCACGTATCTATGTGGCTGATCACAAAGGTAAATTTATCTTTAGCTTTTTTGGCCTCATTGACTTATTTGCCATATTGCCATTCTATTTGTCTTTTGGTGTTGATTTGAGATCTGTGAGAGCCTTAAGAATGTTTAGACTTGTACGTTTGCTAAAGTTAGTACGCTACAATAAGGCAATGCGTCATTTTACAAAAGCCATGATTATGGCTAAGGAGCAGATTATCCTTTTTATGGCCATCACACTAATGCTTATTTACTTTGCCGCAGTAGGCATTTATTATTTTGAAAACGAAGCCCAACCCGAGCATTTTTCGTCCATTTTTGATAGTTTATGGTGGTCTATCGTAACGCTAACAACTGTGGGTTACGGGGATGTTTATCCGATAACTCTTGGCGGTCGAATGTTCACTTTTTTTATTCTTTTAATTGGTTTGGGTATCGTAGCAATACCCACGGGGATTATCTCATCGTCTTTAACTAAGGTAGTTGATTTTGAAGAGTTTGAGGAAGAGGAGAAGTAGGTATATATCGTTTATAATTTTCACACCTTCAATAGAAAAATATGAAAGCATTAAAATTTATCGTATTCCTAATTCTATGCACTTCCTGTGGAACCATGGTAAACTACGATTACGAAAAGGCCACAGATTTTAAAGACTATAAAACCTACAATTATTTTGATGATATGAAGCCAGGATTGAGTGAACTCGATACCAAACGCTTAATCAGAGCTATTGATACAAAGTTAGAAAGCATGGGAATGTCGCGCTCAGAAAATCCAGATTTTTTTATTGACCTCTTTAGTCAAGATATTCAAAATCGAAATAATTCTAATGTTGGTGTTGGAGTCGGGGGAACGGGAAGAAATGTTGGTGGCGGTATTTCCGTTGGGTTACCCTTGGGTGGCAATAAAAATACGCGAGAGTTAATTATTGAATTTGTTGACGATAGAAAAGGTGGTATGTTTTGGCAAGCCATTAGTGAGAGTTCCTATAGCGCTGATGCCAGTCCGGAAAAGCGTCAAGAGCAATTCAAAACTCTAATCGAGAAAATATTTTCTAATTATCCTCCCAAATCTCAATAGGATTCTTTAATTCTTAATTAGTTTTTTGCTTCCTATTAAGACAGCATTCACGTAAAAGTTAGCAATGTAAAAACCATTGCTAAGAGCACTAACATCTAGGGCTTCATTTTTAGAAACCATTGTAGATTTTATCAGTTTTCCATCGAGACCAACAATTTCTATTAAAACAGCCTCATTTAATACGTTTTCTATTTCTACGTTTAAGATAGCATCCGTTGGATTTGGATACATTTTTAAACTAAAATTATTTGTTTTGACATCAATTATGTCTAAGGTGTTCACTATATTCCAGGAAATAGTAGATACATGAATTGTTTCATGGTTGTCTATGTTTACCAGCGGAGAGGCGTCGTTCACAACAACCGTTACGTTGTTGGTGTCGCTAATTAAGTCGCTTTCTTCAATAGAAATGGCATTCACGTTAGTTGCAAAGGTAGTTCCATTAAGTGTCCAAATATGTTCTAAAGTGTTCGTGGGAAGCGTTGGTATTGTGTTTAATTGAAAACTTAGAGGAAAACTAACCTCACTAAGCGTAGTTTCTGTTGGAGTGAAAGAATCTATGGGCGAAATTAGATCGTGAATGATCTCAATTATTCCTTCTCGGCAAACGGAACAAAAGTCAACTCCCAAATAACGCATTTTACAATTTTGATGTGGTCTGTTCCAAGTAGAAGCAGTGCCAGAACTAGCGTACGGAAAAATTCCCACTTCATTTATACCTAACCAATTTTTCCATTTTATTAATGTGGGATCTGTTTCTTGGGTCATATTTGCAGCTTCGGCAACCTGTATGTCGCCAGGATAATATTCATCTTTTAAATAGGCAAAGGAATGACCCAATTCATGTATGGCAATTTCACCAGCATCTGCGCCAGTTGACGCGATTGGAAATGGACCACCACTCCCACCATAATAGGGCGAATTAACCAAAATAAGAGCTTGATCGTATTGCGGAAAGTTATTGGCCAGCACCGTGCTTATCAGCCCAGTACTGGAGGTGTATAGCAATCTGTGAATACCAAAGCTATCGTAAGCTGTTCCAAAATAATTATCTACAGACAAGGTAGGTACTATTGGGTTTGGGGCAACAGGTTCGTCTGTTGCAGTGCCAGGATGGGAAGCTCCACTTTCATTAGACGGTACTTTTATAATATAGACATTAAAGTAATTCTCATAATTCATGAAGGGTTCTTGAGAAAACATGTCATTCATAAAGTTAGTTGCGTCAACTTCAAATTGAGATAATTCATTGGTTTGATAGCCATCACTTAAAATGACAAGATTTATACGTTTGTCAGCATCCCCTGAGTTTTTGATAGCGGATACTTCAAAAGTCTGAGATATAACGAAATGTAAATTGAGGAAAACAACAAAGAAGAGTAATAGTTTTTTCATGTTTATTCAATTTTTATAGTACTATGCTTAATAGTTTCGGTTTCTGTTATTTCGTTAATAACAACGAATTTGGCATTGGACTTAAATTGTAATTTTAAGGAAAATTCAGAACGGTCTAAATCTAATATTTTTTTTTCAAATTGACCAGATTCATTTACGAACTCTACAAATTTTTTTAACGGGTTTTTGATGTGGTGTTTTTCTAATAGGTTGAAGTCTTCATCTAGAATTAAACATTCTAAATCGCCCGTACTTCCCTTTGCATCAACAGGTGACTTAATTTTTAATGCACCATCAGTTGTAATCTGATTGATTAGTGAAACGGTTTTCTTATTGTTGATTTTTTTAATTTCATAGTTTAAGAAAAGGAGCTTTGGTGGTGATTTAATTGTTGATTCTTCGCTGTTGAATTGTTGTGTGCTCGCACAAGATAGTAGTCCTACAAAAAGACCTATTGAACCTATAAATTTTAGAACTATTGAAATTTTCATTTGAGATACTTTAATTTTTTATCCGTTAATTTAGGCATAATAAAAGTCAAAGAAAAGTCAATAAAAAACAAATCTAAAGTTCAGTACTCTTGTAACATACTTTTTTATTAAAATCCTAACATTATAAAATCTTGGTTTCTTCGATCGTTTTGTAATTTTGAGATAAATCAAACAAAAAACAAAATCATGAATAAATTAAAAGGAAAAGTAGCACTTATAACAGGAGGAACTAAGGGTATAGGTTATGGTATCGCCGAAGCACTGCTTCATCAGGGAGTGAAAGTTGTGATAACGAGTCGTGATGAAAAATCAGCAAATGAAGCCGCAAAAACTCTAGGCACTAAAACCAATACTACTGGTTCTATAATCGGAGTACAAGCCGATGTAAGACAACTTGAAAGTCAGAAAGAAGCCGTCGACCAAGCCTTAAAAACCTTTGGACAATTAGATATTGTTATTGCAAATGCAGGTTTAGGTCACTTTGGAAGTATTGAAGAACTGACCTCAGAACAATGGAATGCCGTGATTGACACCAATCTCACAGGTGTTTTTAACTCGATAAAAGCGAGTGTTGAGGCACTAAAAATTTCAAAAGGGTATTACATAACCATTTCGAGTTTAGCAGGTACAAATTTCTTTGCTGGCGGATCGGCTTATAACGCCAGTAAATTTGGTGTCACTGGATTTACACAAGCAGTCATGTTAGATTTACGTAAGTACGGAATTAAGGTGAGTACCATAATGCCAGGTTCAGTGTCTACACATTTCAATGGCAATGAACCAACAGAAAAAGGAGCTTGGAAAATACAGGCAGAGGATATAGGCGAACTGGTTCTCGATTTACTAAAAATGAATCCAAGAACTTTACCTAGTAAAATTGAAGTGCGTCCTACGACACCGCCAAGTAGCTAAATATTTTCATAAGGATACAAGACGTGACATTTTTTTTAATCTCTAAACAAATTGCCACGTCATTCGCTCCTTATTCTTAACAATGACGTATTCATTTAAGTATTGCTTTTGCGATTTCACAATCTATCTAAAATCAGTCTACTGAAATTCTTACTCCTTCACTATGGCTGCTAAATTCAGGGGCGTACATACTTTGAATTGTGCTGATGCCATTACTCATATTTCCAGCAGTATTTATTCTAACATCATATTCAAAAACATAAATTCCTTTTGGTAAATAATCTATAAAGAAATTGGTAGCGGCATCTTTTGAGCTTTCGTAATAGCCCAAGCCATCTTGCCATTTATATGTAGAAATCACATTTATAGGCTCAAACCCGGCGGCACGCATGTCTTTAAGATGAACAAATTCCATATCGCGATCTGTGCTTAATTCAATACGAATACGCACTAAATCGCCAACTTTTAGTTCGGTATCTGTTGAAATTTTTGAAATTTCTTCGCCCTTGTCGGTATAACGTTTTAAATACAGTTGCTTTCTTAATTTCAAAGGTGTTTCAGCTGAGGTTATTTTATCTAAATCCTCAAAATATTGCCAGTAGAGGGCGCCCCAAGCAATGCCTTCCCCTTTTTTAGTAATCGTGACTTCTGCTTGTTCTTTTTTGATTTCAGTACCTGACCACGAGGTTTTGTAGTATCCCGTTCCAGCTTCAAGTTTTACATCCTTTAATGTTTCAGGAGAAATCGTTTCATTTCCAACTTCAACTTCTACCATTTCAGTAATGTCTAGCCAATCGCTGCCGCGCATTAACAAGGCGTAAACTGCCTCAGTTGTCGCTTTTGTGGTTTTCCACTGATTGGTTTGCTTACGTTTTAGTAACCATATTTTTAAATTATCAATTGTTTTTGTATCATTTTCAATTTCTGAAAAGGCTTCAATCATCAAGGCTTGGGTTTCAATTGGCGCTTGATACCAATGCCATGAATTTGTATTGTCTTTCCAATACATGCCTAATTCATCTGACGTGATGCTGTTCTCTTTTAAGGATTTGATAATTTTATTTGCTGTGGTAACATCACCTGTTCGATGCATAGTCAATGCCATTAAACCTTTGGCATACAAGGATTGTTTTAACCAATACTTCTGAATTTGAGTTTGGTAATAATTCATAATGCTTTTCACTTCTTTGGAAGGCTTAATTTCAGGATAAAAACTGCGTACGTATAAATAATGTAGTTGCGTATAGGACAAGTGGTCTGTTGACAAATCTACATCTTTATTGTATTTAGTAAGATCCTTGTATTCTTTTACAAATTGGGTGTCTAGATAATCTATGGCATTTTTAATTATGGTACGTTCAGAAGCGCCTTCAACTGCGCTCAGGCTGACACCGAGTTTGTTTAAATGGCCAAAACCAGCAATAATATGTTGTGTGATATATCGGTTTTCTCGTCCGCCATTAAACCAAGACCATGCGCCAGAGGGCATCTGATTTTGTTTTAATTTACGTTGCGCTGTTTGCAACTCATTATTCATTTTGTTGAGGTCGAAAAGCAATCCGATGCGTTTCTTCTGTTCGGTTTCAGATTGTGCATCCCGTAACCACGGCGTTTCCTGAATGAGTAATGATTTTAATTCTTGATTCTTTTCCAAATTACTCAACAAGGCATCCTGAGATTTCCATTGATTGAAAACGGCTTCTATCTTCAAATTCGATGTTACAATATGTTGCGCCAAGGCATTTGAATAATAACGTGCAAAGACCTGCTCATTGCAATCATAAGGATATTCCATTAAATAGGGCAGAGCCTGAACGGCATACCAAGCCGGATTTGAAGTCATTTCTAAAGTGAGCTTATGGTTTTTTAAAGTTGAAGAGCTGTTGTTTTTTAACTTATCTAAAGTGAAGGTTTTCGTTTCATTTGATCGCACCCACATTGGCAGGGTTTCGGTCACTAACATTCGGTTAGAAAGTACCGGAAGCGCATTTTGTTCCCCATCGCTAAAATCCTCAGACTTTGCTATGATTTTATACTGCACCGCTTGAAGACCTTCAGGGATACTTAAACTCCACGACACTTGTGTGTTTCCTTTGGCGTCGACAGTGAAAGAGGCTCCGTCTAACTTTTTTGAAAAAGAATTAAGCAGCTTTGAAGTGATGTCTTCTCCTGAAATCGCATCGGTTAACACTAATTCAGCAATACCTGATAATTCGCGGTCAGTGAGATTTGCTATCTTGGTGCTTATTACAATGTTATCTCCTTCTCTTAAAAATCGAGGAGCATTTGGAATCACCATCAGCTCTTTTTGGGTCACTGTTGTTAGTTGCAATACGCCACTTTCTAGAGTTTTGGTATGTGCTAAAAGCTGAAGTTTCCATTGGGTTAAGGCCTCTGGCGCTTTAAAGTTAAAACTCACATGGCCTTCAGCATCGGTTTGTAGTTGTGGAAAGAAAAAGGCGGTTTCGTTGAGGTTTTTTCGGATTTGGATGTTTTCTGAATCGATTTGTGGTTTATCTTCCTCAAAGTTTTTAGTATCTGATTCTGTTGATGATTCTTTTGTATTAATAGCATAACCGTCAACAACGACTTCTTCCAGTGCCGCAGAATCTTCAACCACCATTGCAACTGCTGAAGCTGGGACGCCTTTACGTCTCATGAGATAATAATTAGTTCTTCCAAAGTAAAGCCCAAACCAGTTCAACTGATCAAAACCTTGCTGTGGATAGCTTGATGACGAATGAAAATTATTAAAAAGCCTAAAATTGGTTGTACCGAAACTTTGATGAGCATTTTTATAGGTGTTACTGTAATAGGTTGGTCGCAAAATAGGGTTGAAACTCCAGTTGTGTGGTCTAAATTCATCTAAAGAAGCGTCGTACATACTGGCTAATAATTCCGCAGAAACTTTATCTCCATTAGGTCCTTTAATTTTGAAACTCCATGTCTCGTCTTGGCCAGGTTGAAGTTTATCTCTAAAGCTTGTGGATTCTATTTCTAAATCGGTTTTAGGGTAAGGTACATTCACTTTAAAACTTTGACTTCCGTAACTGTTGAAAGCGGCAAAACTGCAGTTCACTATAAATCCGCCCAAGTCACTTTCTAAAACAGGGATAATAATGCTTTGTTTCGAGTTGTCTAGCTTTACAATTTGAGTAAGAATCACTTTGCGATTTTTCTTAACTTCAACAGTAACAAAAAGCTCTTTCGCGGCGGAGCCGATAGTTAGTTTAGCTATTTCACCCGTTTCATAACTCGATTTGTTTAATTGCCCTTCGAATAATTGAGAGTCTGAAACAGTCTTGTCTGTATCACTAAATAACGTGGTGTAAGCCTGGTCTTTTACTGTTTGCCCGAACCTATCTTCACTTTCCAAAACAATGAGGTATTTACCAGATTCCCATTTATGCAATTTTCTTAAGCTTATAGTTTTCTCTTTTTCGGTATCAAATTTGGTGGTAAAAACGGCTTCATCTTTTTCCCAATTAGCAACTAAATCTTCATTCGTGTAAGCATCGTGAGGGAATAAGGTTTTAAATTCGTCTTGAGATAACATCTGATAATCTGGGGCAGACCATGGTCGTGATCTTAAAACAGTTTCAGGTGCTTTAAGTTTAAAGAGTTTTAATGTGCCTTTTGCAAGAACAAATTCGCCATTAAGATTTTTTGTGCTAATGGAAATTTCAGCCTCTTTTTTCGATTTAACTATGCGATCTGGAATTTCGATTTTAGCAGTTAGAGCGTGGTAACCCACATTTACGGTAGTTGAAGCGGTTCGTGTTTCCCCATTGATGTCGATAATGTCTGCGGAAACCTCATATCGAAACACTGGAAGATTTTCCTTGGAGACGTTGTCATCAGGAATCGCTTTAAAGGAAATTTCAAAATTACCAGAAGCGTCGGTTAGGCTTTCGCCGAAGGTGATTTCTTGAGGTTCAGAATTAAAATAGG
The DNA here is from genome assembly GCA_964388865.1 of uncultured Flavobacteriaceae bacterium. Lineage (GTDB taxonomy): Bacteria > Bacteroidota > Bacteroidia > Flavobacteriales > Flavobacteriaceae > Winogradskyella. The sequence continues at coordinate 1,247 of CAYMDB010000084.1, read as the reverse complement.
GACGTCTCCAATAAAACCAATTGGGATATTGCACCTGGCGTTTTACACGATACACCACTTTTGCATCTGAAATTGAACTACCAGCATAGGCTATGGCCGTACCTTTAATAGTAATACTGTCATTAACCTTAAAGGTTTCAGTAATAGGTTGAAATTCTGGTTTAAATTTTGGACGCTTGTATTCTTCCACCGAGAAGGAGGTATAGCTAGAAACATTACAAAAAAGTTCTATGCTGTAGTTGCCAGTTAATCCATCGTTTGGCAATATGAATTCACCATGAACCGAACCAAAGGCGTTGGTTTTTAAAAGTAGCTCACTTACCACTTCACCATTTACATTTTTTAGTTTTATTTTGGCGGAGGCATCAGCGACGACTTCTGTTTTGTTGTTTACAGATTTGGTAGCAATACCTTTAAAATAAACCGTTTGTCCTGGTCTGTAAATACTTCTATCAGTGAAAAGGAAGTTGTTGTAATGCGTATCTTTAGTGTTGTTTTGTTTGTAAGCTGTACCTATAAAATAGTCACCAAAATATGCAGTATCCTCATTAAAACTTGTTTTTATCGAAATATTTCTATAGCGTCGGTCATCCTTGTCCACTTGAAATTTACCATAGCGATTTGTATTCAGTAGTTTGCTCTGACGTTGTCGGTCACCATTTTGGGTGTAGGATAATTCAACTTTAGCGTTGGCTATCGCTTCGCCATTGTTTCTGTTGATTAATTGGTAATTATGAGTTTCATTTTCGCTGCTTTCTATAAGTGCCAAATCAGTAACCTGTACATCCGTTGTCGCAAATACCTTATGCCCAGGATTGGTGTCGGCTTTAATAAGATACAAGCCATTTGCTAATTTGGGCAACACCAATTCGGTGCTGTGATTTTGGTAGTCATGTTCAGTTTTTAACACAGAGGAAACCGTTTTAAAAACTGTGAGCTTTTTTAAAAACTCAGCTTTTTCATCGGCTCTGTAGGTCCTATTGAAGGTGTTTAATTGTTTTAGTGATACTTTATAAATGCTGAAATCTAAAGCTTCAAGATTTTTGTAAGTCACGAGAATTCTAGAAGGAACGTTAACAGGAATAAATTGTTCCGCTTGCAACCTTAAGCTTGGTTGTAAGATGTTTTGTTTTAAAACCTCGCATTTTTGTGCGCCTGTACTTTCAGGAAAATCAGAAATGACCTTACTACAGAGTTCAAGTGCTTCTTTCAGTTTCCATCGCTTGCCGTCTTCTATGTTTGGTTCT
>CAYMDB010000083.1:0-10150 GCA_964388865.1 uncultured Flavobacteriaceae bacterium | reverse complement strand
AGAAAACAACTATCCTTTAAAAGTATCAAAAATGTTTTGATGGTATAGGCGAAAAAATATTAAGCTAGCTCAAAAACGTAGAACGTTAAGCTCACAACAGGTATCTGAGCGCGCCGGAATACACAGATCCACACTACACCACATTGAGAAAGGTGACTCAGCTATTGCCGTATGAATTTATTTCAATGTTCTTAAAGTTTTAATTATAGAGAAGGATTTTCCGAAAATCGCTCGTAATGATGAGTTTGACTGAAAACCTCAGGATTTCGATTTATTATAGCAAATGACAAAGGGAAAATATGATATCTATGTTTATGCAGATTGGGTAGGCCTAAACAACCCAATGTTGATAGTGACACTTTCTGCTCTTTTGCAAAAGCTTACTGTCTGAAGTCTCCCGACTTCGCGGTTAAACCACGCGAAACAACTTGTCTCAGAAAATTTATAATAAGAGTTTATTTCCGCCAAGTCAAAAGCCATTCGCAAAGCAACATATCATAATTTAGGCTTATGGGAACGAGATATTTTTGGCTCCTCAAAAAAAATTCAAATTTTACGTCTATTACCTGCCTTTTAAGCAAATCTTAAGAATGTTCTTCTAACATTTTAAATTTAAAGTGTGACTTTTGTATTATGCGTATTTTAATTGTAGAAGACGAACCCGGTATTTATAATTTTCTCAAACAAGGTTTAGAGGAGGAGTCTTATAGTGTTGATATTGCCGAGGAAGGTAAAACGGGTCTAAATTTAGCGCTATATGGCGATTACGATTTATTACTCCTCGATTGGATGGTTCCTGGTATGAGTGGTATTGAAATTTGCCGTCAGTTCAGAAAAGATTTTAAAAAGACCCCTATAATTTTCTTAACAGCTAAAGATACTGTAGATGAAACAATTTTTGGCTTGCAAGCAGGGGCTAATGATTATATTAAAAAGCCGTTTCACTTTGAAGAACTTTTAGAACGCATAAAAGTGCAGCTTAGACCGCAAACAGGAGAACATTCCATTTTTAAATTAGGAGACATAACACTCAATACAGGCACACATCAGGTCTATAAGGGTGGGGAGGAGATTAGCCTCACCCAAAAAGAATTTGCCTTGTTAGAATACTTAATGCGCAACAAGGGTATGGTTTGCAGAAGATCTCGAATTATAGAGCATGTGTGGGATATTCATTTTGAATATAATTCTGGGGTCATCGATGTATATATTAATGCGCTTAGAAAAAAATTAAACCTTAGTGAAACCGAAAAGTATATTCAAACCATAAGAGGAGTTGGATATATAGCAAAAGATTGATGAGCTTAAACTTTAGAAATAGAATTGCATTGCATTACATGATTGCCACTGCAATAATTATGGCCGTAGCTTTTGCGGTAGTTTATTTTGTGGTTAAAGGAACCGTATATCAAAATTTAGATAACGATTTGTCTTTTGAAGCAGAAAAACATACTGAAGAAATAATCATTCTTGGGGATAGTATTAAAATAAAGAATAAAAAAGAGTGGGAAGAACGCGAGCACAGCGAAGTTCATGTGAATCCGGTTTTTATTCAAATACTGGATAAAAACGGAAATTTTATGGACAAGTCCCCCAATCTTAAAGAAGCGCTGTTGGCTTTTAAGCGCGAGGAAAAATATGGTGGTCATTTCAACGAAACACTAAATAATAGGATTATTAGACAGGTTCAAATCCCCATAGAAGAGAATGGAAAAATTAAAGGGTTTATAGTTACCGCCATGTCCTTAGAATCATCTCAGATGGTTTTGTTAAACCTAAGAAACATCTTGTTTTTTTCTTATCTCGTTCTTTTGGCGGGTCTCTATTTTATTTCTAGATATATAGCCGGAAGAAGTATTATTCCTGTTAAAGTTATTACAGACACCACCAATAGGATTACCAAAAATAATTTAAATGAACGCGTTGTTCTTCCTCAAAATAAGGATGAGCTTTACGACTTATCTTCAGGCATAAATCAATTGCTTCAGCGCATAGAAAATGCCATTGAACGCGAACGTCAATTTACCTCAGATGCATCACACGAATTGCGTACTCCACTGTCGGCGGTAAGAGGTACTCTAGAAGTATTGATACGCAAACCAAGGGAGCGCGCGGAATATGAAGAAAAAGTGAAATACAGCCTCACTGAAATTGATCGAATGAGCGACACCTTAGAACAATTGCTGCAGTTAGCAAGGTTAGATCCCGATTCAAAAGATTCAAATGAAAATCTAGCCCCACTTCCAACATTAATAGACGAAACACTTTTAATTTTTAAAACCGCTATTTCCGATAAAAATCTCGTTGTAGATGTCAAGAATGCCTTGGACTTCAATCCCAATGTTCCACGATATTACACCAATTTAATACTAAAAAATAGTATTAGTAATGCCATTAAATATTCTAAAGAGAACGGTTTACTTCGAATTGCGATTACCGAGTCTAATTCAAACATTATCTGTAAAATTAAAGATGAAGGGATAGGCATAAAAAAAGAAGACTTAGACAAGGTGTTTAATCACTTTTTTAGATCAGATGCGCTCAATCATAAAAGTATTACCGGTAATGGGCTTGGATTGTCTATAGCTAAAAAGGCCGCCGATGCTATCAATGCAAAAATAACCATAGAAAGTGACTGTGGTGCCGGAACCACCTTCATTATTGAGTTCTAAATAAAACTAAATAGAAGAATTTCAATTTCATTTCACAAAAAAAATATCTGCAAAGTCTTTTTTTCGTTAGTGATTCGCTTTTATTTTTTGCATTGGTTTTGTTATGCAAATAACTTAAAGATAATTCTTAAGGCAATCTTAAGGAAGCACTTAGACCGCTATTAGATTCTAGCTTTATATTTGTTAACTATTTAATAAACCAACGAAAAAAATGTTAGAACGTATTATTCAGTATAGTATTCATCACAAACTAATCGTGCTGTTATTTACCACAGGGATTGTGGGCTTCGGTATTTATTCACTTGCCAATATTCCTATAGGAGCAGTACCAGACGTTACTAATAACCAGGTACAGGTCATTACAACATCTAGAAACTTGGCTACCGAAGATGTAGAGAAATTTTTAACCTATCCCGTAGAGTTGGAAATGGCAAATCTACCTGGAGTAAAAGAAATTAGATCCATCTCTAAATTTGGTCTTTCTGTTGTAACTGTCGTTTTTGACGATGATCTAGGCACCTATCTGCCGCGACAATTAATAGCCGAGAAAATAAAAAGTGCTGAAGAAAAAATCCCTGCTGGTTTTGGAAAGCCTTTTATGGGCCCAGTAACAACGGGTCTCGGCGAAATTTATCAATATATTATAGATGTAGATGATAAACATAAATCACAATACTCTTTGTCTGATGTTCGTACCATTCAAGATTGGGTCGTAAAACGACAACTTTCTGGCATACCAGGAGTCGTGGAGGTCAATACATGGGGTGGTTATTTGAAGACCTATGAAGTGGCTATTAGCCCTGAGCGCCTCAGAGCTATGGATGTTTCTGTTTTTGAAGTGTTTAATGCATTGGAAAAAAATAATAGTGTTGCAGGAGGTGGTTATATTGAAAAAAAGAACGAAAGTTATTTTATTCGTGGCGAAGGGTTAGTCAATTCTATAAAAGATATTGAGAATATTGTGGTAACTACCAAAGCTGGTGTCCCCGTTTTTGTGAGAGACATCGCTTCAGTAGGTTTTGGCCATGCCAATCGTTTTGGTGCGATAACAGGAAATGGGGAAGGTGAGAAAGTATTAGGTCAGGTTATGATGCTAAAAGACGCCAATTCAAATGCGGTTATTGAAGCTGTAAAACAACGCGTAGCAGAAATACAAACTTCCTTGCCACCCGGTATTTCAATTAATCCGTTTTTAGAACGAAGCGAGCTTATTGCCAAAACAACGTTTACAATTGCTGAAAACCTCATTTTGGGATGTCTTATCGTCATTTTCGTGGTAGTGCTCCTTTTAGGAAATATGCGCTCGGGTTTAGTCGTTGCTTCCGTGATTCCGCTATGTCTGCTCTTTGCTCTTTCCCTGATGTATATTTTTGGCGTGGATGCCAACCTGATGAGTTTGGGTGCCATTGATTTTGGAATTATCATTGACGGTGCAGTTATCATTGTCGAATTTATTGCCTTTAAGATTACTAGTCAGCGCGCCCAATTATTAGCACTTCCTACGAGAGAAAGACAGGGTCTCATCGATCGTATTACCTACCAAGGAGCCACTAAGATGATGAATTCTGCCGTATTCGGACAATTAATTATCATTATCGTTTTTATTCCTATCCTTTCATTAGTTAATGTTGAAGGGAAAATGTTTAGACCAATGGCTCTTGTATTTTGTTTCGCTCTTATAGGCGCCATGCTTTTATGCTTCACCTATATACCTGTAATGGCGTCGCTATTTATTAAACCAACAAATACAGAGAAAAAAACCATATCATCCCGACTCATGGCATGGTTAGAAAAACAATATCGACCAACTATTTCTTGGGCTCTTCGATACAAAAGATTGGTTTTAGGATTGGCAGTAGCTCTATTGCTCTTCACTGTATTTTTATTTTCTAGAATGGGAGGTGAATTTGTGCCTACCTTAGACGAAGGAGATTTTGTAATTCAACCGGTGCTCAAAACAGGAACATCATTGAGCAAAACCATAGAGGCTACCACCCGAATGGAAAAAATTCTTAAAAAATTCCCCGAGGTAGACCAAGTAGTGAGTCGTATAGGTGCTGCAGAAGTACCCACAGATCCTATGTCTATGGAAGAGAGTGATGTTATTATTAAATTGAAGCCTAAGGGAGAATGGGTTTCTGCTGAATCTAAAGATGAGCTTGCCGATAAATTTAAGGAAGCCTTGTCTGAAATAGCAGGTGTAGATTTTGAGTTTACCCAACCTATCGAAATGCGATTCAATGAACTCATAACTGGCGTCCGTGCAGATTTAGCCATTAAAGTTTTTGGCGAAGATTTGGATATCCTATACCAAAAAGCATTAGAAATAGAAAAAGCCATTCAGAATGTAGAAGGTGCGGCAGATATTTCTGTTGAAAAAACCGCTGGCCTCCCGCAAATGACTGTAAAGTACAACCGTCAGAAGATTGCAAAACACGGATTGAATATTGAAGATTTAAACAAGATTATTACAATGGGTTTTGCTGGAATGACGGCCGGAACGGTTTTCGAAGGTGAAAAACAATTTGATTTGGTTATACGGTATGATGCTGACCACAGAAAGGATATAGAAAATTTAGAAACAGCTTCTATACCCTTATCAAATGGTACTAAATTACCACTCAGCGAATTTGCTAAAATTAGCTATACTCAAGGTCCTGCTAAAATTTCGCGGGATGACACAAAACGAAGAATCGTGGTTGGTGTCAATGTGCGTAACCGGGATTTAGAATCTGTGGTAAAAGATGTACAGACGGTTATTGAACGAGATGTGAAAATTCCAACGGGTTATTCCGTAAGCTATGGTGGGCAGTTTGAAAATTTAAGAACAGCATCGGCACGTCTTAAAGTAGCCGTTCCTATAGCTCTATTGCTCATTTTTGTTTTGCTATATTTTGCCTTCGATTCTGTGAAAGAAGCCCTAATGATTTACAGTGCTATACCGCTTTCAGCCATTGGCGGCGTTATGCTACTTTACCTACGAGATTTGCCATTTAGTATTTCAGCAGGGGTAGGATTTATTGCGCTTTTCGGTATTGCAGTGTTAAATGGTATCGTTTTAATTGAAGAATTTAAAGAATTGAAAGCGCACGGCATAAGTAATATTAACAAGAGAATTCTTATGGGAACAAAAAATAGATTACGACCGGTTTTATTAACGGCAGCTGCGGCGGCTTTAGGCTTTTTGCCAATGGCCATTTCAACCTCTGCAGGAGCTGAGGTGCAACGCCCATTAGCAACCGTAGTTGTTGGGGGATTAATTACGGCAACAGCCTTAACTCTTGTGGTATTACCAGTTTTATATGCCATGTTTGATAGAAAGGGTCATCATCCAAAGAAAAAAACTAAAGTCAACCTTAAAGCTTTAGGTATAATTGGATTTTTATGTCTACCCGCTCTCGGAAATGCACAACAACGAGATATTGATGTTGAAGGAGCCTTAGCCATAGCTATTGAAAACAACAATGGGCTTAAAGCTTCTGCTAAACGATTGGAACAATCAGAGCAATTGGTAGGAGAGGCCTTAAATTTAGATAAAACTCAGGTTTATTATCATTATGACGAGAATAATATTGCTGAAAACGGATTGCCAATAAATGTGTTTGGAATAAGTCAAAGCCTTCAATTTCCAACCGTATATGGGGCACAACGCAAAGTGGCAAAGCAGAAAATACAGTTGAGTACACAGCAGTATAAATTAAACGAAAGGGCTTTAACCAAGGAGGTTTACTTAGCCTATTACAACGTGGTCTATCGAAATAGCGTCGTCCAAAAATACCGTTTTTTAGATAGTTTATATGGTCGTTTTGCCTCTGCAGCGGACAAAAGATATAGTGTTGGCGAAACCAATTTACTCGAAAAACTCACCGCTGAGGCCAAACAAAAGGAAATAAAAATTTTACTTTCTCAATCAGAAGAGGAAATATCAAAAGCTTATACAATGCTTCAGCGATGGTTGCAAACAGACGCCGTAGTTAGAGTTTCAGAAAATAGGCTGCCGCGTTTGCAGCTTAAGGAACTAAATATTGAGGAACACCCTGGTATGTTGTATTATGATTCCGCTCAAAAAGTCAGCAACTCAATGCTGTCGTTAGAACGCCAACGCTTACTGCCAGATTTACAATTCTCTGTATTTCAAGGCACCAACAACGGTTTAGACGCAAAGCGATATAACGGCTTTCAGGCAGGGATTTCTATACCCTTGTGGTTTGGGGCGAATAAATCTAAAATAAACGCAGCCAAAACTCAGACCATGATTGCAACAGATGAATATGAAAATTATAAAGTGCAATTACAAGCGAGATATCAAGGTCTTCAATCCGATTTAAAAAAGTTTCAAGAAGCCGTAGCGTATTATGAAAACTCCGGAGAAAAACTTTCGGAAGAATTAGCTATGAATGCCTCCAAGGCCTTTCAGAATGGAGAAATCGATTTTCTGCAATATGTGCAGCTTTTAGAAAGTGCTAAAAACATTGAAATCACATACTTAATAAATCTTAACGCTTACAACACGACCATTTTAGAATTAAACTATTTAACTTATTAATAATGAAAAACACATTAAATAATAGTAACACATACAAGTTACATAAAGGGATTTTAATACTGCTTTTGGTGGTCTTAGGCTCATGTAATTCAAACGAAAAAACTGCAGCCTCTGCTGAAAATGTAGCTGCTAATGAGGACAATAATCGGGAGGTTATTACCTTGACAGAAAGTCAATTTACATCTGGTGCTATGGAACTTGGTAAACTGCAGTTGCAAGCGTTTACAACAGTGGTTAAAGCAAATGGTATGTTTGCTGTTCCGCCACAAAACCAAGCGGATGTAAGTGCATACTTTGCCGGTTACGTTAAAGATATTGCCTTATTACCTGGTGACGTCGTAAAAAAAGGACAGGTTTTATTCACTATTGAAAATCCTGAATACATTCAAGTGCAACAAGATTTTCTTGAAGCTCAAGGGCGCCTTAGTTATTTGAAGTCTGATTACGAGCGTCAAAAATTATTAGTGGAAGATGATGTAACTTCTCAGAAGAACTTTTTAAAGGCAGAGTCAGAATACACGGTGACAAAAGCACGCTACCAGTCTCTTAAAAAGAAACTAAGCCTAATGCAAATTAATCCTAATACCTTAACAGGTGACAATATAAGGTCTGTTATTGGTGTACCTTCTCCACTATCGGGTTATGCTACCACAATTAACGCTAGTAAAGGGATGTACCTTAATCCTTCAGATGTGGCTTTGACCATTACCAATACCGATGACCTGCATATTGAGTTAAAGATTTTTGAAAAAGATTTACCAATGCTAAAAGTTGATCAAGAAATCAATGTAAAAATACAAAGTGATATGAACACAGTTTATAAGGGTAAAATTCACTTAATAAACAAAACGATAGATGAAAAAGATAGAACAGTGGCCATTCATGGAGATTTAGTTAACGAGGAAGAGGCTAACCTATTTGCACCAGGTATGTATATTGAGGCTGAAATTCTTACGACATCTGTGCAGCATCCTGCTTTACCTTCCGAAGCGGTGGCCAACATTGATAATAATTATTATGTCCTTGTAAAAGAAAATGACACCACTTTTAAACGGGTAATGGTGAAAATCGGAACCTCGAATAACAATTTTACACAAATTTTGAATGCCGACGAATTTGATAAGACGACTGAATTTTTAACAAAAGGGGCTTTTAATCTCATATCAGATTAAAAAAATGGTCTAGTTTTTTTTGAATTAAATAGAGCTAAGAAACAAGATAAATAATAGAGCAATGAATGATGCACATTTTCACCTAGTTGTAAACCATCTCCCCATCGTTGGAGTATTGATTGGATTTCTTGTATTGTTAGTTGGACTCATAACCAAAGCATCACAGGTAAAAATTACCGCCTTAGGCATTTTTTTGTTTAGCGGAATTGCTGCGATTGGCGCTTATTATACAGGGGAGGGCGCTGAGGATATCGTTGAGAACATGTCAGGAATTAGTGAGACCCTGATACATGATCATGAAGAGTTTGCTGAACGTTTCTTAACCTTTATTTTAATTTTAGGATCTACAGCAGTAATGACATTTTTTTTAGAACTTAAAAAGCTAAAATTTGCCAAATATGGTTTTTTATTGGTTTTAATTCTGTCCATTATTTCAATAGGTCTTGCTAAATATGTTGGGACCAGTGGTGGTGAGATTAGACATACCGAGATTAGAACTGAAAATGCTCTCATTCAAATAGACTCGGCTAAAGACCATGATGACGATTAAAAGCGTGACGTCCTATTGTTCAGATTTACTGCAAGGGGCACAGTTTAAAAATCTTCCTTATCATAATTTTGATCATACTCAAGAGGTAATAGACAGTGTTCTAATCATTTCAAATGCTCTAGGTATAAGTAAAAAAGAAGTCGAGGTCATGGTTATTGCGGCTTGCTTTCACGATACTGGCTTTTCAGAAACCTATCACGGCCATGAGGAGGTGAGTAAGCGGCTTGCTTATGACTATCTATCAAAAGCCAAATATAAAGAAGATAAGATAGATAGTATATGTGCTTGCATTTCAGCTACAAAATTGCCGCAAAAACCCCAAGATATATTTGAGGCGGTTTTGTGTGATGCTGATATGTTTCATTTGGGTTCTACGCACTTCTTTTACAGAAATCTCTTACTTCGAAAGGAATGGGAGCTTTGTTGTAATCTTAAGATGTCTAATGAAGAATGGGAAATGAATACTATAAAATTTTTAGAAAATCACAGCTTTAAAACCTCCTATGGGAAAACAATTTTAGAGCAGGGCAAACAAGAAAATTTAACTAAGCTTAAACAATTAATACGACTAAAATGAATTTTAAAATAGCAGCGAGATATACATTATTAAAAGGATTTTTTATCTTGTTTTTAGGGCTTTCATTTGTTTTGAGGATACTATTTCTAATTTGGAATTTTTCAGAGACCGACCATTCCGTATGGAATTTGTTTCAAATGATTCTCATAGGATTGAGCTTTGACATTGGAACCATCTCCATTTTTGGTGTTTTAGGCGCCATTTACTTTTTTGCCCTACCGCAGCGCTTTGTGGGTACTTTAGTGGATAAAATTATATGCTATTCGGGTTTTTCTTTAGGCTTGCTTATTATTTATTTCTCATTTTTCGCTGAAATAACATTTTGGGACGAATTTCAAAGGAGATTCAATTTTATCGCCGTAGATTATCTGATATATACCTATGAAGTTGTGAAAAATATTAATGAATCTTATCCGCTGCCGATACTCATTGGAGGCATGCTCATCTTAGTATTCGTAACTATTTTTATTTTTAACAAGCTGGGTCTGTTTCAAAAAACGTTTCAGAGCAAGGAAACTTTAAAGGAACGTTTGTTTCCGGTTTTAGTTGTTTTGCTTGTTGCCCTTTGTTTTGCTTTTATTATTAAAAATCATTGTTGTCCGCTAAAATTACAAAATTAAAAGATAGTACTTC
>CAYMDB010000082.1:0-10184 GCA_964388865.1 uncultured Flavobacteriaceae bacterium | reverse complement strand
GAAAACAGTGCTTTCCAGAGCGAAAAAAGCAGGATTTGCAGTTTTATTAGAGGAGCAGAAAAAAGCTTGGTCGCAAATTTGGGACATGGCCGATATTAGCATTGAGGGGGATGTAAAAGCACAGCAAGGGATTCGCTTTAATATTTTTCATTTAAATCAAACCTATTCTGGCAAAGATGCAGGTCTCAATATCGGGCCAAAAGGTTTTACAGGCGAAAAATACGGCGGAAGTACCTATTGGGATACCGAAGCCTACTGCATTCCATTTTATATGGCGACAAAAGACCAAAGTGTAGCGAAAAATTTGTTGATTTACAGACATAACCATTTGCAAAAGGCCATTGAAAATGCTGAAAAATTAGGATTTTCTAATGGTGCGGCTTTGTATCCTATGGTGACCATGAACGGTGAAGAATGCCATAACGAATGGGAAATTACCTTTGAAGAAATCCACAGAAACGGCGCCATTGCCTTTGCGATTTTTAACTACTACCGTTACACAGGTGACTTTAGTTATATTCCTGAAAAAGGACTTGAAGTTCTCATCGCTATCGCCCGTTTTTGGCACCAAAGAGCAACATTTTCCACAGCCAAAAACAAGTATGTCATTCTTGGAGTTACGGGGCCAAATGAATATGAAAACAATGTAAACAACAATTGGTACACCAACTATATCGCGCAGTGGTGCATCAATTATGCATCGGAATGTATAGAGAAGGTTGAAGCGGAATACAGTTCAGACTACACACGTGTAAGGCATAAGGCGAAATTGTCTAAATCCGAAATAAAGGACTGGCTTGAAGTGGCAAGTAACATGTATTTCCCATTTTCAGAAAAGCACAACGTTTATCTTCAACAAGATGGCTTCTTAGACAAAGAACTTATAACCGTTAAAGACTTAAATCAATCGCAACGGCCAATTAATCAAAAATGGAGTTGGGATCGTATTTTGCGTTCACCTTATATCAAACAGGCAGACACACTTCAAGGGTTTTATTTCTTTGAAGATCATTTTTCTACCGAAGAATTAAAGCGTCATTTCGATTTTTACGAACCATTCACGGTACATGAAAGCTCACTGTCACCCTGTGTTCATAGCATTCAAGCTGCGAAATTAGATCGAATGGATCAGGCGTACACCTTCTATTTAAGAACCTCGCGTTTAGATTTAGACGATTATAACCACGAGGTGCACGAAGGTTTACATATTACCTCAATGGCGGGTACTTGGATGAGTATTGTTGAAGGATTTGGCGGTATGCGAATAAAAAATGATCAGTTAACGTTTGAACCGAAAATCCCAAAACAATGGGAGGCTTATTCGTTTAAAGTTAACTTTAGAAATCAAATATTAAAGGTGATTGTCAATCAAGATCAGACCCATTTTCAAGTCGATGGTGATCACGATTTGCAAATTTTGGTCAATGGAAAATCCTTAACTATTACACCAGATCATTTGGTGACCGTTTAATTGTTAAAGTCCTGCAAGGTTTTATAAACCTTGTAGATATTAAAATAGATTACATATGAAAACACTAAGATTTTTACTTCCATTACTTATTTTAATCGCGCTGCAATCCTGCAAGGAACAAACTTCAGAGCAAGAACATACTGTGGAGTCTCAAGTCATTGAAGAAAAGTCGGAAATTGAACGCATTGAGCCACCTAATTGGTGGGTGGGTTTTAAAAATCAAAATCTGCAACTTTTAGTTTATCATGTTAATATTAAAAATGCAACGGTATCATTATCTTATCCCGGCGTCAACCTGAAAGCGATTCATAAAGCCGACAGTCCTAATTACCTATTTTTAGATTTAGAAATTTCTGAAACGGCGCAAGCAGGTCAATTCAATATACAATTTAAGCAAGATGATGGAACTGAACTACTTCAAACTTACGAGTTAAAAGTGCGTAAAAAAGCGGCTGAAGATTTTGTGGGCTTCGATAGCTCAGATGCTATTTATCTCATTACACCAGATCGGTTTGCAAATGCTAACCCCAATAACGATTCTATCGAGGGCATGAACGAAATGGGTGTGAATCGAAACAATGATTACGCCAGACACGGCGGTGATATTGAAGGCATAACCCAGCATTTAGATTATTTAAATGATTTAGGTGTTACCGCCATTTGGCCTTCGCCTTTGCTTACAAATGACATGAAAAACGCATCTTACCACGGCTATGCCATGACTGATTTTTACGAGGTTGATCCGCGTTTTGGGACGCTAGAGGAATACAAAAAATTATCGTCTCAAATGTACAAGAGAAAGATGAAACTCATTATGGATCAAGTTACTAATCATTGCGGACTAGAACACTGGTGGATGACAGATTTACCATTTAAGGATTGGGTAAACTATCAAGAAGATTATGTACAGCATCAGTCCGATTGGGATCAGTCAAAAACAACGACCTCTAGTCATGTGCGCACCGTGAATCAAGATACTTACGCTTCAGAACACGATAAAGCTTTATTGACCAAAGGCTGGTTTGTCTCAGACATGCCAGACCTGAATCAAAAGAATCCTTTTATGGCTAAATATCTTATTCAAAATAGTATTTGGTGGGTAGAAACACTAGAGCTTGGTGGTATTCGCCAAGATACTTATCCTTATCCTGATAAATCTTTTATGAGCGATTGGGCTGGGGCTATTATGACCGAATATCCGAATTTTAATATTGTAGGAGAGGAGTGGTCAACCAATCCATTACTTATCGCCTACTGGCAAGATGGTCATAAAAATCATGATGGCTACGACTCAAATTTACCATCGACTATGGATTTTGCCATGCAAGAAAAACTGGTTTCTGGACTTAAGAATGAAGAAACGTGGGCAACAGGGCTCACCGAAATTTATTTGGCCTTAGCGAACGATTTTGCCTATGAAAATCCAAGTAGCATCATGGTATTCCCAGACAATCATGATATGAGTCGGATTTTCACGCAACTCGATGGCGACATTACCAAAACCAAAATGGCCATGAGTTATTTAGCAGTATTGCCACGAATTTTTCAAATGTATTACGGTAGCGAAATTTTAATGAATGATTTTGAAAAACCAGGCGATCACGGTCTTATTAGAACTGATTTTCCGGGCGGTTGGGTAAATGACGACATCAACGCATTTACAGGTGAAGGCTTAACAGATGCGCAAGCAGATATGCAAGCGTATCTTAAGATATTGCTTAACTATCGTAAACTTTCAAGCGCCATTCACAAAGGTAAAACCATTCATTTTGCACCAGAAAATAAGATATACGTCCTATTCAGAATCCTAGATGAAGAGGTTGTAGTTCATATTTTAAATAAAAACGATGAACCCGTTGAGCTCGACCTAAGCAAATTTAAAGAGCTAAATTTAGAAGGGAAACGCTTTAGAAATATTATTGAAGGCTACTCGGTAAATTGGAAAGACAGCTTAACATTAGATAAAAAAGGAAGTTACATTTTTAGTACAAGATTATGAGAATATTTGTTGTTATAGCTGTTGCGATTCTGTTTTGCGGATGTAAAAATGAGATTAAAAAGGAAGAAAGTCTTTCTAAATCTCATACTATTGAAGCGGAGTTGCAAAGCACGGCCAACTTATATGCAGGAAAGCTATATCGAATAGATTCTCTGCCTTCAAAATTTATCAAACCAAGACCGGTGGACATTTGGTTGCCAGAAAACTATTCAACTGAAAAAAAATATAGTGTCTTGTATATGCATGATGGGCAGAATTTATTTGATGCATCAACTACATGGAATCAACAAGAATGGAAAGTAGATGAATGGGCTTCACAATTGATGAGAGAGGGAAAAACGAAAGATTTTATTGTTGTTGCAATTCATAATATACCAGAAATCCGCTGGCAAGATTTGTTTCCTGAAAAAACTATGGATTTTCTAAGCGATGAGGATCTTAAAGCCATTGAAGAAGCTTCAGGGAGAACTGACTACAAATTAAACGGTGACCATTATTTAAAGTATATTGTTGAAGAATTAAAACCCCTAATTGATGATACTTATTCCGTTTACCGAGACCGAGCACATACCTTCGTGATGGGCTCAAGTATGGGTGGCCTAATGTCTATGTACGCTATTAGTGAGTATCCAGCTATTTTTGGTGGTGCGGCAGGTTTATCAACGCACTGGCCAGGAGCTATGCCCATGGAAAATAATCCGTTGCCTGAAGCTATTTTTCAATACATGGAACTACAGTTACCAAAAGCAGGGGAGCATAAATTGTATTTTGATTATGGCAACCAAACCCTAGACCAACATTATCCACAATACGCACCGCGCGTAGACGAAATTTTAAAAGCCAAAGGTTACACAGAACAAAATGCAAAGAACTTATTTTTTGAGGGGACAGACCATTCAGAAAACTCATGGAATAAAAGATTAGATCAACCCCTAAGGTTTTTGTTGGGGAATTAATTTACTATATCCTGCAAGGGTTCCACAAAAGACCTGGCAGGTTTCCTAAAAGACCTGTCAGGTTTTTAAAACCTGACAGGTCTAAAATACTTTAACAATGAAACAAGCGCTTTTCTATATCACTTTTATTTGCTTTGTCTGCTCTCTTGCGGCACAAAATGCCAATCGCAAATTTGTAAGTGCACAATTTGATGGAAGTATTTTAAAGGTTGAAGTAAATGATGGAAATTACATCTTCAAGCCCTACACCTCAGAAATTATTGAAACGACTTTTATTCCAAAGGGAGAAAACATAAGTAAAAACTCTCATGCTGTTGTTTCAAGTCCGGAAGCAACTAAAACCACTTATTTAGAGGAGGACCAAAAAATTATACTTTCAACAGAAGGCCTTTCCGTTAACATTACAAAAGCACCTTTTCAAGTCAGTTATGCGTATAATGGCGAGGACTTAATTTCAGAAAAACAAGGGTATTTCAAAAGTGTGCATCAACCTATGGAACTCGTACAGGGCAATATTATTGCGGATTCCACGGAGAAAATAGAATTCAACCTTACTAAAGATGAAGTTTTATACGGAACCGGTGCAAGAGCTCTTGGCATGAATAGACGTGGGCACCGACTACCATTATTTAACCGAGCGCATTACGGTTATGAAACCGAAAGTCAATTAATGAATTTCACTTTACCTATTGTGCTGTCTTCAAAACAATACCTCTTACATTTTGATAATGCCCCAATCGGTTACTTAGATTTAGACAGTGAGAACAATAACACCTTAACCTACGAAACTATTTCGGGACGAAAAACCTATCAGATTATTGCTGGAGAGACTTGGTACGATATTGTAGATAATTATTCCGACCTCACAGGAAAGCAACCCTTGCTACCGCGTTGGGCTTTGGGTAATTTTTCAAGCCGATTTGGATACCATTCCCAAGAAGAAGTTGAAATGACCATTGCTAAATTTAGGGAAGACCATATTCCTGTAGATGCTATTATTCTCGATTTATATTGGTTCGGGAAAGACATAAAAGGCACCATGGGCAATCTTGAAGTCTTCAGAGATTCTTTTCCCGATTTTGAAGGCATGGTGGCCCGTTTAAATAACAAAGGGATTAAAACCATTACCATTACAGAGCCTTTTATTTTAAGCAGTTCTAAAAAATGGGATGAAGCCCTTCAAAAAGAAATCTTAGCAAAAGACACACTTGGCAATGCGGCTACTTATGATTTCTATTTTGGAAATGCAGGTTTAATAGACATTTATAAGCCAGAAGCCGAAGCGTGGTTTTGGACTATTTATAAAGACTTAGCTAATAAAGGAGTGGCTGGCGTTTGGGGAGATTTAGGTGAGCCAGAAGTGCATCCTAATTGGGTGCAACACTACACCAGTAGTGCCGCTGAGGTTCACAATACTTACGGACACGATTGGGCACGCTTAATTTTTGAAGGCTATCAACGCGATTTCCCTAACACAAGACCCTTTATTTTAATGCGCGCTGGTTATTCAGGGTCGCAACGCTATGGTATGCTGCCTTGGTCTGGTGATGTTAACAGAACTTGGGGCGGTTTGCAAAGTCAGCCCGAAATCGCGCTACAAATGGGCATGCAAGGTTTGGCCTATATGCATAGTGATTTAGGCGGATTTGCAGGTGCAAATTTAGATGATGAACTTTATGTGCGTTGGTTGCAATACGGTGTTTTTAATCCTATTTATAGACCGCACGCCCAAGAGGATGTGCCAAGTGAGCCCGTCTTTAGAAGTGAAAAGGCCAAAGCATTAGCCAAACAAGCGATTGAATTGCGTTACAGATTATTGCCTTATAACTACCATTTGATGTATGAAAATCATAAAAATGGCAAGCCTTTAATGCGTCCACTGTTTTTTGAAGAACCAACCAATCCCGAATTGTTCAACTATTCTAAAACCTATTTATGGGGTAATGATATTTTAGTGTCTCCTGTTTTAGAAGCAGGGAAAACACAACAAGAGATTTACTTTCCTAAAGATGCTGTATGGTTCGATTTTTATACGGGTGAAAGCATTTTAGGCGGACAAACAAAAACGGTAGAACTACAGGAAAACTCAATTCCAACTTATATAAGAGCGGGAGCATTCATTCCGATATATAATTTGGTACAAAACACAGCAAATCTTGATACCAACACCATAGAACTGCATTATTTTCACCACGATTCAATTACCGAGACGGAACGCGAATTTTACAATGATGATGGTAATACAGCCGATGCCTATAAAAATGAAGCCTATGAACTTTTAGAATTTGAAGCTGAACTCGAAAAAGACTGGCTTGAAATAGACTTTGAAGCCGAAATAGGATCCAATTTTACAGCGCAAGACAAACGCATAAAGTTAGTTATTCATAATATTAAACATCAACCAAAACGCTTCAAAATTAAAGGTGAAAAGGTAAATGCTATGTACAATTCCAAAGCTAAAACGGTGACATTATACACCACTTGGGAAACGGCCGAAGACAAAGAAATTAGAATAAAACTCAAAAAGAAATGAGGAATGTCAGGCTGAGCGCAGTCGAAGCCTTTGAAAGGCACATTCTCCTAAATATTAAAAATAAAATGTATCCATGAAACATACAACAGTATTAAAATCGCTTATAATCTTCGCTTGTTTATTTGGATGTAAAACCGAAACTAAAGAAACACTAAAACCAGAAGAAAATACAACGGACATGAAGAAAAAGGAAGTCGTTTATCAAGTCTTTACA
This sequence comes from uncultured Flavobacteriaceae bacterium, assembly GCA_964388865.1. Taxonomy (GTDB): domain Bacteria; phylum Bacteroidota; class Bacteroidia; order Flavobacteriales; family Flavobacteriaceae; genus Winogradskyella. Next base: position 3,011 of record CAYMDB010000082.1, on the reverse strand, counting down.
CGTTTATTTGGAAACACCAACACCACCAATAAACCATGGGGCACCTTAAAAGAAAATGGTGTGGGGAAGTTCAATGATTTTACAGACAAAGCACTTTCTGAAATTAAAGATTTAGGGGTCACGCACATTTGGTACACCGGCGTTCCGCATCACGATGTCATTACCGATTACACAGCGTATGGCATTTCTAATGACGACCCAGATGTGGTAAAAGGTCGTGCTGGCTCACCTTATGCGGTTAAAGATTATTACAATGTGAATCCGGATTTAGCTGAAAACGTCAACAACCGTCTTCAAGAATTTCAAGCATTAATTGAACGTACGCACAAAGCCGGACTCAAAGTTATTATAGATATCGTTCCCAATCATGTTGCGCGTAATTATCAGAGTTTAACCAATCCGGTAGGCACAACAGATTTTGGCGCTGAAGATGACACCACAGTAACTTACGCGGTGAATAACAATTTTTATTACAATCCGGGTGAAAGCTTTAAAGTACCAGAATGGCAAAACGTCTATAAACCTTTAGGTGGAGAAAATCACCCTTTAGCAGATGGTAAATTTGATGAAACACCTACCAAATGGACCGGAAACGGATCGCGTGCTTCACAACCCGAAGCGACCGATTGGTATGAAACCGTAAAGGTAAATTATGGTGTGAGTCCCGATGGAAAAAAAGATTTTGACGAATTACCAAGTGGTTTTGAAAACGAAGATAACAAAACATACTTTGACTTTTGGAAAGACAAAACCGTACCAAATTCATGGATAAAGTTTAAGGATATTGCGATGTATTGGATTGATAAAGGCGTGGACGGTTTCCGTTACGATATGGCAGAAATGGTTCCCGTGGAATTTTGGAGTTATATGAATTCCCATATTAAAATGGTAAATCCAGATGCTTTTTTATTAGCCGAGGTTTACAATCCGAGTTTGTACAGAGACTACATCAAAAAAGGAAAAATGGATTATCTGTACGATAAGGTGCAGTTGTATGATACCTTAAAGCACGTGATGCAAGGTCACGGAAAAACCGATAACATTCCACCAATTCTAAATGATTTGAGTGATATTGAACATCACATGCTTCACTTTTTAGAAAACCATGATGAGCAGCGTATTGCGAGTCCGGATTTTGCGGGAAGCGCAGACAAGGGAAAACCGGCTATGGTAGTTTCAGCTACATCAACCACTGCACCAACTATGGTGTATTTTGGTCAGGAGTTTGGGGAGCCAGGCGCCGAAGATTTGGGCTTTGGTGATCCTACTAGAACCTCAATTTTCGATTATGGTTCTGTGCCAAGTATGGTACGTTGGGTGAACGACAAAAATTTTGATGGCGGCCAATCCACTAAGGAAGAATTAGAACTGCGTGATTTTTACAAACGACTTTTAAACTTCACCATTAACAGTTCGGCTCTTATGGGAGATTATCAAGATATTCACCTATACAATCAGCAAAACACCGAATGGTATAATGATAAAGTCTTGTCTTTTGTGCGCTGGAGCAATGATGAAAAACTGATTATCATTTCAAACTTCAATGCAGAAAATAGCTATGGTTTCGACTTGCAATTACCAGATGATTTGGTTGAAAAATGGCAACTTCAGAATAAAGACTACCAGCTTTCAGACCAACTCTACAAGGAATATAGTCCAACTTTAAAGGTCGAAAACGGAAAGGCAAGGGTTCGTGTTGATCTTAAGCCACTTGAATCCTTTATCTTAAAATTAAAATAAAATGAGAAAAATAGCAACCTTTATAGTAGTAGTCCTCATGTTAAGTTGTAAAAACGAATCAAAAGTCGCTGAAACCTCAGTTAATGCAAAATATGCAGCTGTTGAGTTTTCGGAACAACCTTTTGTTTGGGAAGGAGCTAATTTGTATTTTTTACTAACGGACCGATTTAATAATGGGGATACTTCAAACGATATCAATTTTGAAAGAACCAAAACCACAGGAAAGTTAAGAGGTTTTGAAGGGGGTGATATAAAAGGCATTACTCAAAAAGTAAAGGAAGGTTATTTTACAGACTTAGGAATCAACGCCATTTGGATGACGCCAATAGTAGAACAAATTCATGGAGCTACAGATGAGGGCACAGGTGCTACCTACGGTTACCATGGTTATTGGGCAAAAGACTGGACAAAAATTGATCCGAATTTCGGTACCAAAGAAGATTTACATGAGTTGGTAAAAGAAGCGCATGCTAGAGGTATTCGGATTGTTTTAGATGCGGTGATCAATCATACAGGTCCGGTGACTGATAAAGATCCAGTGTGGCCAGAGGATTGGGTAAGAACAGACAAACAATGTACTTACGATAACTATGAAAATACGGTGAGTTGTACACTTGTGGCCAATCTTCCAGATATTAGAACAGAATCTAATGAGAATGTTGATCTGCCACCACAACTTGTCGAGAAATGGAAGAATGAAGGTCGTTATGAGGAAGAAGTTGAAGAACTCGATGCTTTTTTTGAACGCACAGGCTTTCCACGAGCACCACGATTTTATATCATAAAATGGTTAACAGATTTCATAACCGAATTTGGTGTAGATGGTTATAGAGCCGACACGGTGAAGCATATCGAAGCTTCCGTTTGGGTAGAATTTAAAAAAGAATGTGATTATGCCTTTGCAGAATTCAAGAAAAACAATCCAGACAAAGTGCTAGATGATAACAACTTTTATTTAGTTGGTGAAGTCTATAATTATGGGGTGAGTGATGGACAATTATTTGATTTTGGGGATAAAAAAGTCAATTATTTCGATCCGCCAAGTTTTCAAAGTCTTATCAATTTTGAATTTAAATACAACTCAAAAGACATGGGTTATGAAGCTTTATTTAAGTATTATTCTGATGTTTTAAAAGGCGATTTAAAAGATTTTGGTACCCTGAACTATCTCAGTTCTCATGATGATGGCAGTCCGTTTGACTCCCTAAGAAAAAAACCATTTGTTGCGGCCAATAAATTATTGTTATCACCAGGAACATCCCAAGTGTATT
>CAYMDB010000081.1:0-10209 GCA_964388865.1 uncultured Flavobacteriaceae bacterium | reverse complement strand
TCAAAATCATTTTTCAACTAACTAAAAGCAAAAACACAAAATAGTTTACAGTCCCGATTAACGATTAAATATATGTTATCTAAAAAAGTAACTATCACAGTCATTTCGAGCGTAGTCGAGAAACTTTATTATGTAAGCATTTCGACTGCGCTCAATGTGACAGTTGTAATAAATTCCAAACTTTTTAAATAATCTCATTCCAATGAGTTAAAACTTACACGGTTTCTCCTAACCAAGCTTTCATCATCCATACTGTTTTTTCTTGCTCGGTGATAAAATCGCTCATCATGGCATTTGTACCTTCATCATTAGCCTCTGCAGAAGTTTTTAGAATGGAACGCTCTAATTTTAACAATTCACTTAGGGATTCCACAATGAGTTCTACGGCTTTTTCGTCTTTTGAAATATTTTTACCCACTGGTACTTTCGCAGCTTTAATGTAATCATCAAAAGTGTGCAATGGAGTAACTCCCAATGTAAGAATACGCTCAGCGATAAGATCTACTTTCAAGTTGGCATCTGTGTATAATTCTTCAAATTTCACGTGTAGATCGAAAAACGCTCGTCCTTTAATATTCCAATGAATACCTCTTAAATTCTGGTAATACAATTGAAAATTAGCCAATAATTGATTTAAATCGTCAGCTAATCCTTCTGTTTTTTTGGTGTCTAAACCTATACTATTTAATGTCATAATTTCTATTTTTATTATTTACTATAAGGTACAACAAATTAACTCGTATTCACTATAGATTTTATGAATACTTTTAATACTTTTATAGCCTAAATGAATATGTATGACCATTACGCAATTAAAATATGCGCTAGCTATAGCAGAACATAAGAATTTTACCAAAGCCGCCGAAAAATGCTTTGTCACCCAACCTACCTTGAGCACTCAGATTCAGAAATTAGAAGACGAACTTGACGTTCTAATTTTTGACCGAAGTAAAAAACCTATTGAACTCACCGATGTTGGTCGAAAGATTGTTTATCAGGCGCGTAACATTGTCAATGAAGCCGATCGGATTCAAGATATTGTAGATCAGCAAAAAGGATTTATTGGTGGAGAATTTAGACTTGGTGTGATCCCTACCATTATGCCAACGCTTTTGCCGATGTTTTTAAATAATTTTATCAAAAAATATCCAAAAGTAAAGCTAAAAATCGAAGAACTTACCACAGAGGATATCATGACAAGACTGAGCGACGGTCACTTAGATGCTGGTATTGCTGCCACTCCTTTGGAAAGCGATAATATAAAAGAGCGTGTATTGTATCACGAGCCTTTTGTTGCCTATATACCCAGAAACCACAGGTTAAGAGATAAAAAAGTGCTGGACGTAGACGACTTGGACATTGAAGATATGCTTTTACTAGAGGACGGTCATTGTTTTAGAGACGGAGTTATTAATCTGTGTAAAAGTGTCAAAAATCCGGCTGAAAATCATTTTCAACTTGAAAGTGGCAGTATAGAAACCCTCATAAAACTATCTAATGAAGGTTTAGGAATGACGCTTCTGCCCTATCTACATACTCTAGATTTAAAAGAAAGTTTAAATCAGAATTTAAGACTATTTGTAGAGCCCTCGCCAGCAAGAGAAGTGAGCCTTATTTATCATAAAAGTGAATTGAAAATGCAAATTATAGATGTTTTACACGCTGTTATTTCTGGTGTAATTCGCGGTGCGATAGCCTTTCAGAATGTAAAAATTATAAGTCCGCTTCCCAAATAAAAAAAGCGACCGTTTGGTCGCTTTCCTTTTTTATGGTTTTAAATAAATTAAACATTGATTTAATTCAGGATTCTGATTAATCAGGGCTTGAATAAAAATCCTTAGATCCTCTAATTCATGAGGAAGTAAGCGTCTAACCGCTTTTTGAACCTCCTTACAGAATAATGTCGCATCAAAACTAACTTTGCGTAGTACAGTCTTAGTGTACTCATACATTGCTCTGGCCATATGACAGTTTTGGTTTTAAGATTAACAAAAAGTAGATTTCTGATATAGGCTTTTATTTTAATTCGTTCTGTAAGTTAGAAAAAAATCGACTTCAAATTTAAAATTTAACAGCATATTTTGTTAAAAAATAAATCAATTATAGCGTTAAGCTCCTACTAACCGAACATTTCTTACAAATCAAAAACCTGATCTCCTTGAAATTATAAAAACAATTAAAACTGATTATCTCCGTCGAGCAGATCACCCAAACCGCCAAGTATGCTGCCTTCCCCTTTTTGTTTTCCTCCACCTTTGGGAGCTGCTGCCAAAACCCGATCTGCCAATCTGCTAAAAGGTAAAGATTGAATATACACTTTTCCTGGTCCTCTTAATCGTGCAAAAAACAGACCCTCGCCACCAAAAATAGAGTTCTTAATACCGCCAACAAACTCAATATCGTAATCAACTTGCTGTGTAAATCCTACAAGACAACCGGTATCCACGCGTAAGATTTCACCAGTGGCTAAGGTTTTCTCGGCCATAGTGCCACCCGCATGAACAAAGGCCATACCGTCACCTTCTAATTTTTGCATAATAAAGCCTTCTCCTCCAAATAGTCCACGACCCAATTTTTTAGAAAATTCAATGCCAATACTTACTCCTTTTGCTGCACAGAGAAATGCATCTTTTTGACAAATAAACTTTCCGCCAAACTCTGTTAAATCTATAGGAATGATTTTCCCAGGATAAGGTGAAGCAAAAGACACATTGCGCTTTCCGTTGAGATCGTTGTAAAAGGCCGTCATAAATAAACTTTCGCCTGTAAGAATTCGTTTTCCTGCACCTAATATTTTACCTAAAAAGCCTTTGTCTTTTTCTGAGCCGTCGCCAAAAACAGTATCCATCTTAATACCATCGTCCATCATCATAAAACTTCCAGATTCTGCAATAACGCCTTCTTGTGGATCTAATTCTATTTCTACATATTGCATCTCTTCGCCGTAAATACGAAAATCAATTTCGTGGGCTTGTCTGTTAAAATGTGGTAATTGTTCCATACTATTTGTGTTTTAAGATTGATTCTTTTATTGGTTGCAAAAAATATATTTTTGTTACAAAGGTTTCCTTTTTGTTTAAAAAATACTCTCGTAACGGGCTGTGAGAAAAATAGAATATAGAGCTTAGAGCTTAGAGCTTAGAGCATAGAGCATAGAGCATAGAGCTTAGAGCATAGAGCATAGACTCAGCTGAACTAAACTTCCCCGCTTCCAGCTTCATACTTCCCGCTGCAAACTTCGAGCTTCAAACTTCCCGCTTCCAACTTCTAATTTCAAAAGTCCAACTTCTAGCTTCCCGCTTCCAACTTCCAACTTCAAACTTTCTAGCTTCAGACTTCCCGCTTCAAACTTTAAGCACTTTTTTACTTTAGACTTTTCACTTTAAGCGTCCACTCAAAATTAAAGGATGACACCTCTACACCATCTGCATTAACGCCATTAGAATTAAGCCACACTGTTTGTCCTGCTCCAGTTTCAATTGCTTTTCTAATGGCCTCGTCTATTTTTTCACCTTCGTTACATGTAAATGTAATTCTACCTTTAGCTTTTTTTGAGAATGAGGCCTTATTATTGGCGACTAACATCGAAATACTAGTACCACTTTCCTTGATTTTTTTCATCACCAAAGCTCCCGTTGTTAATTCCGCTGCCATTCCTTGAACAGCCCAAAACATAGACTTAAATGGATTTTGATTTATCCAGCGGTGTTTCACGCTCACGATACATGTTGTGTTATCGAGATGCTTGGCTCTCACTCCTGTAAAATAAGCTGCGGGCAACTTCAGCATTAAAAAGGTATTGAGCTTAGACGGCGAGATGTTCATTGATTTCTTGAATATTTTCCACTAAAATAATCCAAATTATCAAACCTAACTAATGTTAATAAAATGTTAATTTTTATTACTATGCGTAACATAATACCTTTTTAAAGACATATATTTGTATAAGCAACTATTATATCCATTTAAAATGTTAGACAATCATCACAAAAATTTAGCCACTTTTATACATTTATCCACCTTCTCGAGATTTGTAATCCCCTTCGGAAACTTTATAGGACCCATCGTATTATGGATGGCTAATAAACAGAAATCAGATTTTATAGATCAGCATGGCAAGCAGGCCATCAACTTTCAAATTAGTGTTTTGCTTTACGCCATTATTATAGGAACGGTCAGCGTGCCGTTTTTTATTTTCAAGTTATTTAGCGGTTTAGATATTATTGATTTTAATGGCTTTAATAATTTTCACATTAACGTCGGAGAACCATCTGCCCTACTGTACATAGGTGGTGGTTTAGGTGTTTTAGCAGTTATCGCTTTTATCATAGAATTGGCACTCATTGTAAAAGCCAGTTTAGCAGCAAGAGATGGCCGCAATTTTAAGTATCCATTAACCATCAATTTTTTAAAATAAATTATCAATATTCATCAATAATCAAATCCATCAAAAAATGAACAGTTTAACAGATTTAAAGTCGCCTATGCCATGACAGCAGCCGAATCAAACTCAGCAGATGGCAGGTGGAGTTTCTTGCACCAGTTGCATATGACTTTAATAAAATAATAAAATATGAAAATAGAAAACACAAAAGCACAAATGCGCAAAGGTGTTCTAGAATATTGCATCCTCTCTATACTAAAAGATGAAGATGCCTATGTTGCAGAAATTCTAAGCACTCTAAAAGACGCAAAATTGCTTGTTGTAGAAGGAACGATATATCCGCTATTAACAAGATTGAAAAATGCTGGATTACTCAATTACCGTTGGGAAGAATCCACCTCAGGACCACCAAGAAAATATTATGGTCTCACAGAAACAGGACAATTGTTTTTAAATGAATTAAACACGACTTGGAGTGACCTTCAAAATGCCGTAAACCTCGTAACAAGATCTAAAACAACTAAGAAATGAATAAAACAGTCAACATAAATTTAGCAGGTATATTCTTCCATATAGATGAAGATGCCTTTCTTAAATTACAACGCTATCTTGAGGCTATAAAACATTCATTTACAGATTCTCAAGGCCGTTCTGAAATTATAGCAGATATAGAAGCGCGTATAGCCGAATTGTTTACAGAACGCATTCAAAATGAAAAGCAAGTGGTCGGCACGAAACTCGTAGACGAAGTCATTACCATTATGGGGCAACCCGAAGATTATCTCGTAGATGATGAAATCTTTGAAGACGAACCCAAAGCCTCACAACGACAGCCTTATAAATCGGCCAAAAAGCTCTACCGAGATACAGACAATTCCTATATTGGTGGTGTTGCCGCAGGTTTAAGTCATTATTTAGGCATAGAACCAATCTGGACGCGCTTAATATGGCTATTATTTGCCATAGGCTCTGGTGGAACCTTTATATTTATTTACCTCATTTTCTAGGCTTTAGTTCCCGAAGCTAAAACCACCGCAGAAAAGCTAACCATGACGGGCGATCCGGTAAACATCAGCAACATCGAAAAAAAAATTAAAGGCGGCATTGATTCGGTTTCAGAAAACATGAAAAATGTGGACTTTAAAAAACATGGTAACCGACTTAAAAAAGGTTTTGACCATGTGTCTGATAACATTTCGGAAACTGTTAGAGGTGTTGACTTTCAAAAGCAAGGCAACAGATTAAAATCGAGTTCTCAAACCTTTTTTGATACGCTTGGTACCATCATCATGTTCTTTTTAAAGGTGATAGCGAAGTTCATTGGCATTATCCTTATCATCATTGGTATTAGCGCTCTCATTGCCTTAATTATTGCACTATTTACTATGGGAATAACGAATGCCGTGCACTTTCCTGGTATGGATTTACTAGATGTTGCCAACGCCGCTAATATTCCTATTTGGCTAATGTCTTTATTTTTATTTTTCGCCTTTGCCATTCCGTTTTTCTTTGTGTTCTACCTCGGGCTAAAAATCTTAGTGAACAATTTAAAATCAATTGGTAAAGTGGCAAAGTTTACCTTACTAGGATTGTGGGTTGTGGCCATCATCGGACTTATAATAACAGGAGTTAAACAAGCCACGGAACACGCATTTGATGCCGCAGTTACTTCAAAAGAAGAACTTTTTTATAAAGCCAATGACACCTTAAATCTGGCAACAGTAGGCTATAATGACAGCAACAATTACTTCAACAGGAGTACTAATGACTTCAAAATTATTGAAGATGAAAATGGACGCAGGATTTTGTCGTCGAATGTGCGAATCATAGTAAATTCCACCAAAGATTCTATCGCCTCAATTTCCATAGAAAAAGAGGCCGCCGGAAGCAGCTATTCGCTTGCAAAAACACGTGCCGAAAATATTGAGTACGATTACCAATTCTCAAACAATAAGCTTCAATTGAATAACTACCATTTCACCGACGCTAAAAATAAATACAGCGAACAGAAAGTGAAAATTGTAATCACGCTTCCTGAAGGCACTGTCCTTTACTCTGACAAAAATGTTCGTAGATATTTGAGATACTCAAGTGGACGCGATAATATTATGTACGACACTAAAGACGAGCAGTATTTAAAAATTATGAAAGATGATGTAAAATGCTTGGACTGCGAAGAGGTGTTTAAAGGGAAACAGAGTCAAGAAAATCATCCAACTTAGAAGAAACGTCAATAAAAGAGAAACCCGAGGTTCGCATTAAAATTAATGAAGAAGACGGCGTTAATATTGAAGTCAACGACAATTAGACCATTCTGGGCTGCATCAAACTCAAAAAAGATGCAGGTATAAGAATCTTTAAAAATAACCATTCATCAATCAATAAAATCAACACAAATGACAACATTAATCAGATTAATACTCGCTAGTATTTTAAGTATTTTTATGCTTTCCTGCAATTTTACTTTAAATCTTGCTGAAGGCACCAAAGGAAACGGAACTGTTATTAAAACCGACAGACCTATTACTGAAGATGTCAAACAAATACAAATTAGTCAAGGCCTTGAACTGTATATCACACAATCTGATGCTTCAACTTTAAGTGTTGAAGCGGATGAAAATCTGCACGACTTAATTAAAACCGAAATCGAGAATCATACGCTAAAAATTTACACTTCGGACAACATAAAAAGCGCAGCCTCTAAAAAAATACTTTTGAGTGTCAATAGTATTTCAGGAATCAAAGCAACAAGCGGCAGTGCTGTATATGCTAACACTACTATAAAAGAAGATACGCTAGACTTAAATGCAACTCGTGGCGCAAACATTAGCTTAGATGTTATAACAGAACACTTAAATTGCCATTCTACAAGTGGCAGTTCCATAAAATTGAGTGGTACAACCCATATGCTTAAGGCTCAAGCGACAAGTGGTAGTAGAATTAAAGCTTCCGATCTTATAGCAAACACTTCAAAAGTTCAAGCGAGTAGCGGTGCTGATATTAGTACAAACACAGCTGGCGAGTTAACCGCAAGTGCCTCAAGTGGCGGAAATATAAACTATTCAGGTGAACCCAAAAAGGTGAATACCGCTCAAAATGCTTTGGGTAGTGTTATACGAGAATAAATAAAGTAGTCACACCCATTTAGTTAAAAGTATAAGAATAAAAATCAATACCAAGGCTCCAAAACACAGTGAACAAAACCACTCAATTAAACGCCATTTCAAATTCTTTTTAGAGTTTGGGATGGTTTTTGTATATATTTGTTTAACGACTTTTAATCGAAACATGTAAGATGCTGAACTTGACTTTAAAGTCAGGATTTCTAAGGTCACAAAACGACAAGTAACTTCAACTCTTTAAGAAGACTTTAAAAGCCATTAAATAGTATGATATGAAAAAAGCATTATTAGTTCTAGCTATACTAATCGGAAGCATAGGCTTAACCGAAGCCCAAACTGATGATAAAATTAAAGGTAACAGAAATGTAACGATAAAACAAACGTTTATCGACAATTTTGACACCATTATTGTGGATGCTGATTTTTCTGTAGAAGTCATTTATAACAGCAAGCCTTCTGTTGAAATTGAAGCCGATGACAACTTACATGAGGTTATAAAATTTGAGGTAGTTGATGGTGTATTAACCTTTTCCGAAAGCGTTCGTATTTCATCCAAAAAGAAACTGAACATTAAAGTGAATTATGGAGATGGATTAAAACAAATTGAAGTAAAAGGTGATGCAGAAATTAGATCGTTAACCTCTATGGAACTCAATGATGTTTTATTAAAAACATCGGACAACTCTCGAGCTTACTTAAATATAAATGCTAAAAATTTTGAATATCTAAGCTCTGGAAAATCAAAAACCCGACTGAATCTTTCCGCAGACTCAACAAAAATTGAGCTGAGTGACAACAGTAAATTAGATGCACTAATAAATAGTAAAGCCGCTAATTTTGATTTATATCAACGTGCAAGTGCATCTGTTGAAGGGGTTGCCAAAACTGCAGTCTTCCGACTAATAAATTCGTCAAGTGTCACAGGTAGTAAATATGATGTTAACAGCGTAGATGCAATCTTAGAGGACAATAGTGATTTAACAGTGTCTGCAATAGACAGTATCACTATTGCTTCTTCTGGCGATGGAGAAATTTACCTCTATGGCAATCCCGCCATAACGATTACCAAATTTGAAGACACCTCTAAACTTCAAAAGAAAAACAGGTAATCCTCTGTAAGTCTCGATAAATTTTTAAGGTTGAAAGACCTCTTGTTCCAACTTCGCTTATGATAAAATGACTTGGCAAATACATCGGGTTTGTGCCCAATGCAATTCCAAATATTAAACAGTGTCAAGATGGCAATATCACAAAAAGATGGCAATATCACAACAAGATGGCAATATCACAACTTAACATTAGATTAAAAAGGATGTGGATTACTAAAAATAGGTCGATTTCAAAGAGCAACACTCACATCTTAGACACCATATAAAGTAACACGAAACAAAGGCCACACGATAAAAATCCTAAGATAAAACCGCTTCAGACTGCTCACAGAATTGCTTAAAAAAAAATGCCCTTCTTTTCAGAAAGGCATTTTTAGGTTATGATAAAAATCAGAATTCTTATTTCAAAAAGCTTAGGCTTCCTCTTCTTCTTTAACTTTTTTCTTTAAAGATTCTGCGGCATCGCCTTTTTTAGCCGTATCATACATTAATGGTGTTGCTATAAACACGGATGAATAAGTACCTACGACCACACCAACGATTAATGCAAATAATAAATCCTTAAGTGAATCTGCACCGAAAAGAAACATGGCTAATAACACTACTAATGTTGTTAACGAGGTATTTAAAGTTCTGCTGATTGTGCTGTTAATAGACACATTGATAGTGTTCCTAAACCCCCAACCGGTATGCTCATTTAAGAACTCTCTAATTCTATCAAAAACTACAACCGTATCATTTAAAGAGTAACCAATTACAGTTAAAATGGCCGCAATAAAGGTTTGATCAATTTCCATACTAAATGGCATAATCCTCCATGTTAAGGAATAAATTCCCAATACAATTAAAACATCATGGAAAACAGCTGCCACAGCACCTAAAGAGAACTGCCATCTTTTAAATCGGATTAAAATATATAGAAACACCACAACTAAGGATCCTAAAATCGCCCAAAGCGACGACTGTTTAATATCATCTGCAATGGTTGGACTCACCTTACTCGACATCATTTTACCAATTTTAGCATCGCCAGAACCGATTTGAAATTCGTCGTAAGTAATACCAGCAGGGAGGTATTTTTGCAATGCTTCAAAAAGTTTTACTTGCACCTCCTCATCTACTTCTGTAGCACTATCCTCAATTTTATACTTAGTAGAAATTTTTAGCTGGTTAGGACCGCCAATGGTTTTTACCTCAGCACTACCAAACACAACGTTAAGATCACCAGTTACTTCTTCAACACTTACAGGTTGGTCAAAACGCACTTGATACGTTCTACCACCAACAAAGTCGATACCTTGATCTAATTTTGCACCAAAAAAGAGTGATCCTAAACTCGCCAAAATGAGTCCTCCAGAAATTACATAAGCAATCTTACGTTTCCTTAAGAAATCAATATTTACATTCTTAAACAGATTTTTAGTTAAGCCTGTTGAAAAATCTAATTTACCGCCTCTATTAACATACCAATCCACAAACAGACGTGTAATGAAAATCGCCGTAAATAAAGAGGTTAAAATACCAATGATTAAAGTTGTAGCAAAAACTTTAATTGGCCCTGTACCAAATACAAATAAGATTAATGCTGTTAAAC
>CAYMDB010000080.1:0-10259 GCA_964388865.1 uncultured Flavobacteriaceae bacterium | reverse complement strand
CTTAAGAAGTACTATCTTTTAATTTTGTAATTTTAGCGGACAACAATGTTTAAAATTTATAAAAAATGAAAAATTTATTAAGATTAGCATTGTTAACAATGTTATTGGCCTTTTCATCCTGCCAAAAAGAGGATTTTACAGTTGATGAAAACAAACAATCAACTAAAGCAGAAATAAGATATGTTGTACCAAATAATCAATATCAATTAAGAAGCACTGCCCATGTTAATGGAATGCTAGAATTTCCCGATGTTGTAACTTTTTTAAGTACTATTGATAATTTAGAGACTCAAGCTGAACTTTATGATGATAATTTCATGAATAATTGGGGTCACTTGAATGACGAAGATATTGATAACAAAGAAGATGAATTAAATTATGATCCTCAACAGCCATATATTGATTTTGAAAAAGGGTTCTCTGGATTTAGGTCTTTAAGACGTCAAGTTGAATCTGATATTGAACAATGGTTAAATAAGACTATTTTAGATGAGACTAAGGACCCTGAAGATCATTTCATTTTTGATGATGAATTGCGCAGTGTACTCAATGAAGATGCTCAAGTTAAAATTGGAAAATCTTTATTTCAAATGACACGATTTGGTTACGTTGAGGTAACAGATGGAGACTATAATACTTTAGGCTTGGTTGCCACATCAGATGCCTCTAAGTTAAATTTGCAAAATGTCATTATACATGGTGGTTATTATGGAAGTTCCTCTGGTAATAATAATCAAAATAATAGCACTACATGTAGAACTAATATTGAGTATGGTCAATCATATTATCCTGAATCCAATCGTAGAATTAAAGCTAGTCAAAAGCTTAAAGGTTATACGTATGTTTTTGGATCAAAAATTAAAGCGAAAACTATTCACTATAAGAAGAAAAATGGCAAATGGAAAAGAAGAAGAGCTTGGATTACCGCTAAGATAGAGGGGGATGCTGTGAATGAGTTTTGCTCTTTACCTACAAACCAAAATCAAAATAAACATAAAAAGAGAAGAAAAGTAAAAGCAAAAATAACCTCAAGTAGTTTGTCCGGCAATTGGTATAAAACTGAGCAATTAAAGTTAAGAACGATTCACAAAAGAGAAAATGTATCTTATACCGATTACTTCTTTAATTGAAAATTATAATCAATAATGGTGTCGATATTAGTTCTTAGGATTTTAATTAATATCGACACCTTCTTTTATTTAAATTATGAAGATATTATTTACATTACTGGTTACAACAATTAGCTTTAATGCGGATTCTCAAACAGACAAACCCACCTATTTCGGTGCAAAACTTGGCTATAATAATAGCAATATTAGTGGAAAAGACTCCAATGGTGATGCTGCGGGATATTTGGGCAATGAATTTTATGTAGGTTTTTTTATCGAATCGCAACTAAAGAAAAAAATAAGTTTACAAACAGAACTGATTTATTCTTTTACAGAAGACTATAATTTTTTAGAGGTTCCTCTCAATATTAGATATACAATATATGAAACATTTTGGATTTTTGCAGGACCAAAATTTGACTTTCTCTTAGATAATGATGAAGATATCGATGAAGCTAACTATGAATTCAGAAATTTTGGAGTTTCACTTGATCTTGGTGTTCAATATCACCTAAGCGCAAAACTTTTTGTAGAAGTCAGGTATTCAGTAGGACTTGTAGAGCAACTAAAAAGGGACATTCAATTAGATATCAATAATGCCACCCGAAATACTTTTAGAATAGGCATAGGTTATAAATTTTAGGCATTCACTTTTAATTACTCACCAAATAAGTATTATTTCCAATAAGCTCTACCCTGTATGGTTTCAACGTGCAGGGTAAGGCATTTTCTCCAAAAAAAGTACCCGTGGCTAAGTAATATTTGTTGCCGTCGGGGCAACCGCAAGTTGCAGTAATCCCATCTGAATCTAAAGAAAGTGCTGAGCATGTAGAGGGAGTATGATTAGGATCTGCACCATCCCAAGCGTATAAGGTGTCCGAATTTAAGCGGTATAAAATGATGCCTTCATTGCCTTGTTGCTCAACTCTAACGGCGTTTCCATTAAATAAAAGCTGATTGAATTGCGGTAAATTCAGGTTTACAGTGAGGTTAACACCAACATCTAATAAAAAGTTACAATTGTTGTTAATATCGTTTTTGCTACAGGTAAAAAACAGTGTACAACTAAGCACTAAAAGCAATTTTTTCATCATCTAAATTTACAAGCCAATTTACGATTATTTCAACTATACCGTAAATATTTTATATATTTGTATAGTAATCTCGTGGGCGCGGGATTTTTTTTATGCTAATGTTATTTTTTAAAACGTAAAAAACCTTACTGTCACATTGAGCATTACTTGAAATGAAACGATAGTTTCATAAGAGTATCTTGCGAAGCAAAACGAAATGCATTAAATGTATACAGTCATGTTTTTCAACGTCGCTCAAAATGACAAATAACTATCTTTTTAGAAGTTATGACTATTAAACGAATGAATTATGAGTAAAGTATCTTATTACACTGCGGAAGGTTTAAAAAAATTGAGAGAGGAATTAAATCAGCTTAAGGATGTAGAACGTCCAAAAGCTTCACAAGCCATTGCGGAAGCAAGAGACAAAGGAGATTTAAGTGAAAATGCAGAATACGATGCCGCTAAAGAAGCTCAGGGCATGCTAGAAATGAAAATTTCTAAAATGGAAGAAACTTTAGCTAATGCGCGTGTTATTGATGAATCTCAATTAGATACCTCAAAAGTTTTAGCGCTGTCTATCGTTAAAATTAAAAATCAAATGAACGGTATGGAAATGACCTATACCTTGGTAGCGGAGAGTGAAGCCGATTTAGCCTCAGGTAAAATATCTGTAAACTCACCAATTGGTAAAGGTTTATTAGGTAAGTCTGTTGGTGATACCGCTGAAATTAAAGTGCCAAGTGGCACCATGAAATTTGATATTTTAGAAATATCTCGTTAAAACCTAGATTACAGCCTTACACTTTAGGCAACTGAAGTGTTTTTTTAAAAGATTCCTGTTTTATGCTGAATTCATTTCGCTAAAGCTGGAATCTTTTTATATTTATGTGAATTAATACGCTAAACTATGGCAACGCTTTTTACAAAAATAATTATTGGTGAAATTCCGTCTTATAAAGTCGCTGAAACTGACGATTTTTTAGCATTTTTAGATATTAATCCCAATTCTAAAGGTCATACCCTTTGTATTCCTAAGACCGAAGTCGATAAAATTTTTGATCTCGATGAAGCCACCTATACTGCCTTGATGCAGTTTTCTAGACGTGTAGCTATAGCCCTAGAAAAAGCAGTGCCTTGCGAACGTATTGGTATGTCCGTCATTGGCTTAGAAGTGCCACATGTGCATGTGCATTTAATTCCGCTGCACTCTATGGAAAATGCACGTTTTACGCACAAAGAAAAAGTATCCCCTGAAGAGTTTGAAGCTATTGCCAAAAAAATTGCTTCTCACTTCAACTAAAGCAAAAATATGCCTGTCATCCACAAAATCACAACGCTGGTTAACATTAAGCCAAAACCAATGCCGATCCAATCTTTGGGTTTTAACTGCATAGAATTGGGCTCTATAGTTATGGCATTTTTGTGGTATTCCGCGACCCGATTAATAGCGTCCGTCCAGCGATTAGGATAAATTTGTAGTTTACAATTAAGGCAATGAATTTCTCCTATAATTTCTTTTGTAGTCGTTTTATAGAATTTAGTTTCAGTACGTTTTTGTTTAAAGGTAATTTATAAACTGTCCTTAGAGTAACATTGAGGACAGTTATTACTAATCCTCGCCTGCTTTACAGTAGAATAGCTTGACAAACTCAAACTCAAATTTAAACAAAAATTTCATTTAAAGCATTTTAGACCTGTCAGGTTTTGAAAACCTGACAGGTCTTTCTCGTAAACATATTTTTTCAAGAGAAACTAAAAAATCTTCTTTCACCATCGAATGAGCTAAAGCTCTTTCAACATAATTTGTATGGTGGTCCCTTTATCTATTTCAGAATGCAAAACTTTTATTTTTCCGTTGTGGTACTCTTCAATAATACGCTTGGCTAAAGACAATCCAAGTCCCCAACCGCGCTTTTTTGTGGTATAGCCAGGATCAAATATCCGAGTAAATTCCTGTTTAGCCATTCCTTTTCCTGTATCTGATATTTTAATCAATACTTGTTTGTCTTGCTGTGAAAGTTCGAGTTTTAAATCGCCTTTCCCTTTCATAGCATCGATAGCGTTTTTAAACAGATTTTCTATGGTCCAGCTGTAGAGTTGTTCATTTAAATTCACAATAATTTCCTCATCGGGCAGACTAATTTCAAAATTGATAAGCTTCGAGGATCGCGATTTTAAATACTCATAAGACACTTTGGTTGCGGCTACAATATCGGTTTGTTTTAAGGTTGGTGCCGACCCAATTTTACTAAAGCGCTCAGTAATGGTTTGCAGTCGGTCTATGTCTTTTTCAATTTCT
The DNA here is from genome assembly GCA_964388865.1 of uncultured Flavobacteriaceae bacterium. Lineage (GTDB taxonomy): Bacteria > Bacteroidota > Bacteroidia > Flavobacteriales > Flavobacteriaceae > Winogradskyella. The sequence continues at coordinate 5,775 of CAYMDB010000080.1, read as the reverse complement.
ATGATATAATCTGGATTGACCTGTTCGGATTTTAAAATTTCTGTCCAACCCACTAAAGACGATAACGGCGTTCCTATTTGGTGTGCTGTTTCCTTCGCCATACCTGTCCAGAGTTTATTCTGAGCTGCATTTTTAGAACTCCGATAAAAGAAATAAACCACCGCAGCAAATAGCAAAATAATTAATAAAAGTGCGAGTGGATAATATTTTAGTTTATTTAAAAGTGGCGAATTGCCGTAATATAATGTGGACAGCACTTTATCTTCGAACTTAATTTCAATTGGTGCGTTCTCAGTTTTAAATTTTTCAATTAAGCGCCTGAGATAAACCGAGTCTTTAGCCTTTTCTTCATTGATGTTGTTGTATTCTAAGCTTCCGTCACTACCCACTTTTATCATGGGTGTTGTAGTGTTACTTTTTAAAATTTCTAGAGGTAACTCACCAATATCTGCATTGAGATCGTCTGTTTTTCTGACTTCCTTTTGCGCAAAAGACCAATTTTTCATTTTAGTGCGCTCTTCTGCTTTAAAATTTTGAAAGAACACGTAGGTATTCCAAAGAATAAGAGAGATAATCACAAAAGATGCTATGATAATAACCCAACGAATTACATTTTGGTTTGAACTGAACGTCATTATTAAGAGCGATTATGTTTTAAATATAATGTAAATATGTTAATATTATTGTTCTTATATATGTGTAAAATACTTTTATGGACTACTGAATATAATTATATTTGTGGAACAGCCGATAACACTATGATATCATTTCGCCCTAAGGACCTTTCAACAGGCAAATTACACAGTTATTTATTGAGTGCAGTTGCACCAAGACCAATAGCTTTTGCAAGCACGATAGATGCCAATGGACATCCTAATTTATCACCCTTTAGTTTTTTTAATGTGTTTAGTGCGAATCCCCCTATTTTAATATTTTCCCCCTCGAGACGCATCAGAGATAACACTACAAAACACACCTTAGATAATGTTAAAGCGGTAAAAGAAGTAGTAATTAATGTGGTAAATTACGACATGGTGCACCAAATGTCTCTGTCTAGCACAGAATATCCTGAAGGAGTTAACGAGTTCGAGAAATCAGGATTGACCATGTTGCCTTCCGAAGACGTAAAACCGTTCAGGGTTGCCGAATCGCCGGTTCAATTTGAATGTAATGTCAATGACATTGTGCATCTCGGGACTGGTGCAGGTGCTGGAAATTTAGTGATTTGTGAAGTATTAAAAATTCATATCACTGAAGAGGTCATAAATGAAGATGAAAGCATAAATCAAGAAGCCCTAGACTTAGTTGCGCGAGCAGGGGGAAGCTATTACAGTAGAGCAAAACAGGGCTTTTTTGAAATACCAAAACCCTCAAGAAATTTGGGGATTGGTGTAGACGGTATGCCAGAACACGTGCGTAATAGCATGATTTTAACAGGCAATAATCTAGGGATGTTGGCAAATGTTGAGGCTTTGCCCAATGCTGAAGAAGTGAATAGCTTTATTGAAAATCTCAGTGAACGCTATCCCGATATTAAAACCGCATCACACAGAGAAAAACACAAACTTGCTCAAAATTTTTTGAGCTATGGAGACCTAGAAAGTGCATGGAAGTTATTACTTTCGTAGCCAGAAAAATAAGTAATAAATAAATTTTAGATTAAGCAAAACATGGAAGTACAAGGACGAATTAAAATGATAGGAGAGACCCAAACCTTCGGAAGTAATGGGTTTAGAAAAAGAGAAGTAGTTGTAACTACAGAAGAGCAATACCCACAACATATTATGGTGGAGTTTATTCAAGATAAAACAGATTTATTAAACAACTACCAAGTTGGGCAACAAGTTAAAATAAGCATCAATTTACGCGGCAGAGAATGGGTAAACCCACAAGGTGAAACTAAATATTTTAACTCCATACAAGGTTGGAGAATTGACGCCTTACAGTCACAAGCATCTGTTGGAGATATGCCTCCAGTACCACCGACAGAAGCCTTTGAACCTGTAAGTGATTTAAATGAAGAAGATCACGACGATTTACCGTTTTAGATTTGCGTTTAAAACTACAGAAAATTTAAAGACTTGTTTCATTTTGAAGCGAGTCTTTTTTATTTTTGTAAGACCAAAAAAAAGTCCTGATGGTTAGTCAGGACTTAGTACTATGGTTTTAGGTTTGATCTTCACGAATTGATTTAAAAAAAGCAATGATGAACAAATAGTTAATTCATAAAAATCAATGTAAATATCTGATAAATTCTAAAATTAACAAAGGACAAATCTCTATTTAACAGTAAAAATGATCCTACAGCCCTAATAAATGCACTTTTTAACTCAAAAAATAGAATTCCCCAACGTATCGGAAGCTTCTGCAGACGGTTTATTAGCTGTTGGAGGAGACCTATCCCCTGAACGTTTACTTCACGCCTATAAAAATGGAATATTTCCTTGGTTTGACGAAAGAGAACCTGTGCTTTGGTGGTCGCCAGATCCGCGTTTTGTGCTTTTCCCTGAAGATTTAAAAGTTTCTAAAAGTATGAAACAAATCCTTAAAAAAAAGGACTTTAAAGTTACTGAAAATTGTGCGTTTGAGGACGTTATAAGCAACTGTGCAAAGGCTAAACGCCGCAATCAGCAAGGGACTTGGATTACGAATGACATGATTGATGCCTACATAAAATTACACCATATGGGCTATGCCAAATCAATTGAAGTATGGAAAAACAATACATTGGTTGGTGGACTCTACGGTATTGAAATAGAAAATGAAGTCTTTTGTGGTGAGAGCATGTTTGCCAAAGTAAGTAATGCTAGTAAAGTTGGCTTTATAAGTTTTATCAAAAACTCTAATTATAAATTAATAGATTGTCAATTACATACGAAGCACTTGGAAAGTTTGGGCGCTAAGAACATATCTAGAGCAGCGTTCTTAAAATACTTGTAAATCAAATTTTTAGATTGACGGCACTAAGAATAAATAATTTTTGTTCGGTTGAAATATTTAAGGCTTCAACGCGGTATTCTAATCCAACCTGAAGTTTAAGCTTTTCTGAAATTAACCAACCAATGTGAGCGGTGATTCTGTGATCAAGTTCAGATTTTATGTTCTGGTTTTGACTTAATAAAGCTTCCATAGACGCCACAAAATACGGTTCTCCAATATCTAATTTTTCGCCTTTAAGTGCAAAATCTACAGCAAACCTGTAGCGCGATCTAAAAATAGTGATTGCTTCTAAAATCCGCTGTTCAAAGCGCACACGATGACCAAAACGCAAGGCCAAATTCTGTTTGGTATAATTAAACTGTTGGGTCAGTCTTAATTCATTGCTGCCTCCATCAAAAACAGCTCTAAAGCGGTATTGAATTCCAAAACTTACACTGCGATTATAATTGAGTTTTAAAGTTGAAAAATGAACCAGATCTATTTGTCTGTTTGTAAGTGTTGTAGCTTTATCCTGATATAAGTAGTACCGCGAGCGCGCCGCAAAATTATAGCTGTAAGAATTTGAAACTTTATGATCTAAAGCAAAACTAGACTCGCCTAAGGTTTCAAAATTATCTTGAGCTATGCTAATGCCGCCGATAAGTACGGCAATTAAAGCAGTAAAACGCTTAATACAAGATATGCTCATAAGACTCTGGATTCAGCGTTCTAAAACTTTTAAATTTTCCAGTCTTACCGAATAAAAACTCCCTTACTTCGTGTTTGGAGTCTAATTTAATTTCGGCGACAAGCTCATAATTCACTTCGGCCTCACTTTGTTTTGACAATACGTCATTTAAAAAAGTTACTGGTTTTGCAGACTGATAATAAACATATTGTTTTTGAATCTTTATATATTGAAATTTATCAAAATGCTCTTCGAAGTAATTAGTAATTTTAGACTTTTTAGCATCTTCTATTTCTTTTAGCTCTATAATGACTTCAATATCTTCAATGAGACCCTCAGTATTAAACTCTAAACTGTAATGCTGTCTTTTGTATTTAAATTTTGCTTCAAAACTTTGCTTTTCACCATCCGTTTCTTTGTAAAATCTAAGGCGTTTACATCGTTTTGGAAGTTCATTGATAACTGCAATAGCTGCCTCTGGCAAAACCTCTAATGTTACCCTTTCTTCGTGTTCATTTTTGGTTTGCGACCAAGAGTGCAAACCAAAAAGCAAAAGGCTGCATATCAAAAAAATCGTTTTCATAGTTTATAGTTCGTTATATCTAAAGCATGATAATTCATGATCATTCACCATACCAATAGCTTGCATGTAGGCATAAATTACTGTTGAACCCACAAATTTAAAGCCACGTTTTTTTAAATCTTTGCTAATGGTATCACTTAAGGGTGTATGAGCTGGAGCTTCTTTATAATTCGCAACTTTATTTTTAATGGGTTTACCATCTACAAAATTCCATAAATAGGTTGAAAAAAATCCAAATTCATCTTGAATTTTCATAAACGCTTCAGCATTGGTTATGGCCGACTTCACCTTTAATTTATTTCTTATAATGCCGGCATTATTTAATAGCGCTTCAACTTTTGGCGGCTTATAGTTTGCAATTTTTATATAATCGAAGTGATCAAAAGCAATTCTAAAATTTTCACGCTTTCTTAAAACCGTAATCCAGCTTAAGCCGGCTTGAAAGGTTTCTAGAATTAGAAATTCAAACAAGGTAGCGTCATCATAAACCGGAATTCCCCATTCCTTATCGTGATACGCTTCGTATAAGGCGTAGCCAACACACCAGCTGCATCTTTGTCGCTCATTTTTCATGTTGCAGCAATCTGGTTTTTAGCATGGCTAACTCTTTATTTTTTTGTTTTACAATAAGCTTTAGCTCAACTATATATAATATGCCGTAAATGACTATCACAAAAATTAGTGTTTTATTTATAGCGTCTTTTGAAAGTACCGCATAATCTTCAAACCAATTTAGCCTTAAACCAAGAGAACCGATAGCAAAAATAAACAGTGAAAACAGTCTTAATCCGTTAACTAAAGATACCCAATTCATAATATTTGTAAGCTTTTAAAATTTGAGGCACTAATGTAACAACTGTTGCACAAAAAACAGTAATTGAAGCGTACTTTTACACGATAATAGTTCAAGATAAACCCATGGTAAACGATATAATTTTAGAGAGTTTGAAAACTGGAATGTCATATGCAGATTATCGCCAATTAGTTGAAAATTTAGTTAAAGAAGGTTCAACAACAGGACACGAAAAAACTGAGGATTTAAGTAATTACACAAGGCTTAACGACAGACGCATGAAGCGTTGGGACAAAACCATCAGAATATCTGAGGAGATGACCAACAAAATAAAACAATCTCAAAAAAACCTAAGTTAGTTAGTGCTTGCGGAAAGTTGGTGCGGGGATGCAGCACATATTCTTCCTGTGATTAATAAGGTAGCTGAGCTCAATGAATATATCGATTTTAAAGTGGCTCTAAGGGATGAAAACGAAGCGCTTATGAATCAGTTTTTAACCAATGGAGGCAAATCGGTACCCAAACTTATTATGATAGATCATACCACTAATTCCGTGGTTAATACTTTTGGACCCAGACCTGAAGCTGCAACGCAATTACTAAATGATTTCAAAACGATGCATGGCACAATTACACCTGAATTTAAAGAAATCTTGCAACAGTGGTATAATAAGGATAAGGGTCAATCTACAATTGAAGATTTAGTAAAGCTTTTAAATTAAGCCTTTAGTGGTGGGGAGAGTTTATCCAAAATTTTGTGTTTTTGAAAAATAATTTCAAAATTCATAGGTT
>CAYMDB010000079.1:0-10273 GCA_964388865.1 uncultured Flavobacteriaceae bacterium | reverse complement strand
TGCTTCTAATTAGAAACATTATTAATATATTTATTCCTAATTTTGTTTTAACCAAAGAATAGCCCATTGAAAGTTTCAAGAGAAGTTAAAACCGCAATATTAGTCCTATCTGGCATTGCTCTTTTTATTTATTTATTTTCATTCTTACAGGGTGAAGATCTGTTTTCAAATTCAAAAGTTTATTATACTGAATTTAATTATAACGCTCTAAGTTCGTCCTCTCCAGTGACGATTAAAGGAAATAAAATAGGAAAGATAGAGGATATTATTTACGACTTTGAATCAGGCAAAACACGTGTTGAATTTTCGGTAAATCCCAAATTAAAATTTTCAAAAAATAGTATCATACGGCTGTATGCAACGGGTTTAATGGGCGGTAATGCGTTGGCAATTATTGATGCTAACGATGGAGTGTTAGCAGAGCCAGGTGATTTTCTTAAGTCCGAAGTGAAAGAAGGCATTATGTCAACCATAGAAAGTGAATTGCCTAAGGTCACAGCAGGTTTAGATGGAACGTTACGATCCGCAGATACATTAGTCAATAGCCTCAATGATTTTGTTGTAAATACTTCTGATGATGGTTTAAAAATGACGATTGCTGAGTTAAATTCAACTTTAAAAGCTTTCAAAAGTTTATCCTTCTCTATCCAAACTGTTGTAAAAGATAATGACGATAAAATTGCATCTATTTTAAACAATTTTGATAAAGCTAGCGCAGATTTAAGTGTTTTAGCGGAGGAATTAAAAGGAGCTGGACTCTCATCTACGGTTTCAGATTTAAATAAAACTTTAGCGAGCATGCAAACGGTATTGATGGGTATAGAAAATGGAGAAGGCACCATAGGCAAGCTATTAAAAGACGAGCAGCTGTATAAAAACCTAGAGGGCGCCTCAAGAGAAATGGAATTATTGTTATTAGACATAAAATTACATCCGGCCAGATATCGACGTATTTTGTCTAAAAGGGAAATCCCTTACGAAGCGCCAACAGATGAACAAATGAATAAGGTAGATTAAAACATGGACTATTTATCGAATATACTTTTTCTAATTATCCTCATTGCAGGAATTGGCTATTTCACTAGAAATATCAAAAAGATAATTAGAAACATTAAGCTCGGTCACGAAGTTGAAGCTAGTGATCATACATCTCAAAGATGGAAGAATATGGCGCGCATTGCTCTAGGACAGAGTAAAATGGTGAAACGACCCATTGCTGGGTTTCTTCATGTTATCGTTTATGTGGGCTTTGTTATTATAAACATAGAAGTCTTAGAAATAATTATAGACGGTATTTTTGGTACACACCGTATAGGATTAAAAGTGCTTCCACAATCGGTTTATGGATTTTTAATCGGGTCCTTTGAGATTTTAGCGCTTTTAGTACTGGTAGCAGTTGTTGTGTTTTGGCTACGTAGAAATGTCATCAAAATTAAGCGTTTTTTGAGTTTTGAAATGAAGGGCTGGCCAAAGAATGATGGGAATTACATTTTGTATTTTGAAGTGGTTTTAATGTGCTTGTTTTTAGTTATGAATGCCACAGACACAACATTTCAAAGCATGTCTTCGGGCAATGTAATTTCGCAATTTGTAGCACCTTGGTTTCAAGGATTTTCAGAAGGCTCCTTGCATACTATAGAACGCACAGCTTGGTGGTTACATATTGTTGGCATTCTTATTTTCTTGAATTATTTATACTTCTCAAAACATTTACATATCCTTTTAGCCTTTCCGAATACTTATTTTGGAAGTGTAGAACCTAAAGGAAAATTTAATAATCTTGATGCTGTTACTGCCGAAGTAAAATTGATGATGGATCCTGAAGCCGATCCTTTTGCTGCACCAGCTGATGGGGGAGAAGCCGATGTTCCTGAAAAGTTTGGGGCGAGTGACGTTATGGATTTAAACCATATTCAGTTACTCAATGCCTATACCTGCACAGAATGTGGACGTTGCACCTCTGCTTGCCCTGCAAATCTTACAGGCAAAAAACTATCACCGCGAAAAATTATGATGGATACCCGCGATCGATTGGAAGAAGTAGGTAAAAATATTGATGCTAATGGGGGTGAGTTTAAAGATGACGGCAAACAACTTTTAGGCGATTATATTACAAAAGAAGAATTGTGGGCATGCACTACTTGCAATGCCTGTGTAGAAGAGTGTCCGGTAAGTATCAATCCACTTTCTATCATATTAGACATGAGACGTTATTTAGTGATGGAACAAAGTGCGGCACCTATGGAACTAAATAACATGATGACCAATATTGAAAACAATGGCGCACCATGGCCTTACAACCAAATGGACCGATTAAATTGGGCAAAAGAAGATTGACAACGATTTACTGATAAATTCAAAAAAGTCGAATAATCTCACAATCGAAAGACAATAAGAAATGAGCGAGCAACTAAAAGTGCCAACCATGGCAGAATATATGGCAGAAGGCAAACAACCCGAAATTTTATTTTGGGTAGGTTCGGCTGGAAGTTATGATGATAGAGCTAAAAAAATAACTAAAGCTTTTGTAAAGGTTTTAAACAAAGCAAATGTTGACTTTGCAGTTTTAGGGACTGAGGAAAGCAATACAGGTGACGTGGCTAAACGTGCAGGAAATGAGTTTTTGTTTCAAATGCAAGCAGTCATGAATATCGAAGTACTTAATGCTTACGAAATAAAGCGAATTGTAACCTGCGACCCACATTCTTTCAACTGTCTTAAAAATGAGTATCCGAGTTTGGGAGGTCATTATGAGGTTATACATCACACACAGTATATTGAGCAATTAATAAGTTCAGGGCGTTTAAAGGTTGAAGGGAATACCTATAAAAATAAACGTATTACATTTCACGATCCTTGTTATTTAGGTAGAGCAAATAGTGTGTACGAATCTCCAAGAGATGTGCTCAAAAAAACAAACGCGACTCTGGTTGAAATGAAGCGTCATAAAAGCACTGCTTTATGTTGCGGTGCTGGTGGAGGCCAAATGTTTAAAGATGCTGAGCCCGGAAATAAAGAAATCAACGTACTTAGAACTGAGGATGCCCTAGAAACCTCACCCGAAATAATAGCCACTGGCTGTCCGTATTGCAATACCATGATGACCGATGGTGTAAAGTTTAAAGAAAAAGAAAATGAAATCACTGTGCTAGACGTTGCAGAGATTATTGCCAATTCACTTTAATAGTAGTTAATAAAAATGGCGTTATTTTCAAATATTCAAGTTAATGTTAATGCGCTTCCAAAGGCCGAAGACCTCGATCTTAATCCTATTTCACCAAAGTATTTTTACATCTTACTATTAAACATTTGCATTCCTTTTATTGTTTTAACAACAGCAGCTTTGGTATTAAACTTCTTTGCTGATGATAGCAATATTCAATCGGTGCTATGGTACGGCATTGCTGCAATATTCATAATGTTCATCATTTCGATAGTTTTGGGCTATCTCGGATTCAAAAAACGAAAGTATGCCATACGTGAAAAGGATATGACTTATAGTCACGGTTACATTGTTCACAAAATAATTACGCTGCCTTACAATCGGATTCAACATATAGAAATTGCACGTTCATTTTTAGCCCGAAAATTTGGGCTTTCAACTTTAAAAATTTATTCTGCTGGTCAATCGGGTGGGGATATTTCAATTAAAGGTTTGCCACGAGACGTCGCTGATGCACAATACGACTTTTTAACTAAAATCATCAATGAGCGCGTTTAATTTTGAAACCGCATCCCGTCAATCTGCTAAGGGAATCATCGTTATTTTTGGGGTAAGTACATTTAAAGTTCTCAGAGGATCCCTAATTATTTTTGCGGCATTAATTCTAAAATATTTTAGTAGCGACAAGTTCCCAAATTTACTAAATCTTAAGTTTATTCTTATAGCCGTTGGAATCGTTTTGTTCTTTCTAGCACTCGCTACATTAAGATATCTCAACTTTAAATTTTACGTCAATCATAAGTATTTCTTTTTGCAAAAAGGAATTTTTAATAAAGAAGAAGTTTCGGTGTCAACCGCCAAAATTCAAAATGTCTACATTAAACAAAATCTATTACAGCAGTTAATAAATGTAGTGTCCTTATCTATTGAGACCGCAGGTGACGATAAAACCGAGATTGAAATCATGGCACTCTCAAGACCTAAGGCTCAAGCTTTAAAATCTTTGTTATTACTGTCGTCTAACGAAAATGAAAGTAAAGCTACAGAACGTTTAAAGGAAACCGTCTACTTTAGAGCTTCGGTAAAAAAATTAGTTTTAGAAGGGATAAGCGAGAATCATTTTAAAAGCCTTGTATTAATTTTCGCTTTTATAATAGGTCTTTATAACAATCTGAAAGAATTTGTTTACCAGCTTGATTTAACATCGAGATTTGGATCGTGGTTTCAGCTCGATGGTGAATCGGTTATGACGCTTTTACTTTTTAACTTATCCATAGTGGGTCTGCTTCTAATTTTAGCGTTTCTTCTATCTTTAGTTAGAATGTTTATTCAAAATTTCAACCTCACGGTAAAACGAAATTCAGAGGGTTTAGAGATTTCAAAAGGCTTACTAAATAAAATAAATTTAAGCTTATCCGCACATCGCATTCAGAATACAACCATCATTACCAATCGTTTAAAACAGCTTTTTGGCTTATATAAGTTGGCGTTTACTCAAGCCATGGCTAATAAAAAGCAACAACAAAATTTTAATATTGTCGGCTTGGGAAAAACACAAATTTCTGAATTATTACAACAGTTTTATCCGAATGCCGAAGAACGTTTAATAAAAAATAAGCCAAGTAAGTATTTGATGATTCGGTTATTAGTGCGAAGTGCGATTATTGTAGTTATAATCAACGGGCTACTAGCCTTTGGACCCATAATCGTTTTTTTAGTCAACATACCGCTTATTCTTTATATCATAGTTAACGCAAATTTTGCCTACAAAAAAGCGTATTACCATGTTGATAACGATTATATAGTAGTTGGCGGTGGTCAACTTATAGAGACAACAACTAAGTATTTAGAGATTAAAAAGATTCAAGCTGTGAGTTTTAATCAATCTATTTTTCAGAAGCGAAGAGATTTAGCCTCTATTGTCATTTACACAGCTTCAAAATCCTTAACAATCCCGCATATTGATACAAATATTGCATTGAGTATTAAGAATTATTTAGTTTTTAAAGTAGAATCTGAGAATAAAGATTGGATGTAAAGCCTTACTTTTGTTATTGAAATAATAGAAACTATGCTCGTAGATTTTAACAGCTTACCAGAAGAATCGCGCGTCTGGATATACCAGGCCAATCGCTCATTTACAGACGAAGAACTCGAACATTTAGACCAACAACTCAATACCTTTATTGAATCTTGGACTGCTCATGGTAAAGATCTCAAAGCTGGCTATAAGGTTGTTTACAAACGATTTATAGTTATTGCTTTAGACCAAGATTCCAACAAGGCGACAGGATGCTCTATTGATGCTTCGGTGTATTTTATCCAAGAACTAGAGAAACAATATAACATTGATTTAATGGATAAAATGAATGTGTCCTATAAACAAGGAGAATTTATTGCCTATAAATCGTTATTAGATTTTAAAAAAATGGCACAGCAAAAGGCGGTTTCAAAAAACACCATTGTCTTTAATAATTTAGTCAACAATATCGCCGAGTTCAATGAGAATTGGGAAGTACCAGCAAGTGAGAGCTGGCACAGCAGATTTATTAAATAAGACTTCACTTGAAAAACTTTTATATTTCAAATAGATTATTGATTTTTACGCAATAATAGCAGCTAAAATTAAATTGTGACCACAGAAATTTTCTTATTAAATATTTCAGGACAAGATAAACCGGGACTAACTTCGAGCCTAACAGGTGTTTTGGCACAATACGGGGCAAAAGTTTTAGATATAGGTCAAGCCAACATACACGATACGCTATCTTTAGGGATTTTATTTGAAATACAATCAGGTAAAAAATCAGCTGCAGTCCTCAAGGATTTATTGTTTAAGGCCTATGAGCTTGGAATTACCGCTAAATTTTCGCCTATAGGTTCAGAGGAATACGAAAACTGGGTTGGGCTTCAAGGAAAAGACCGCTACATCATTACAATTTTAGGGGAGAAATTAACTGCTGAACAAATTTCTGAAGTTACCGAAGTTATTTCAGAAAAAAACCTCAATATTGATTCTATAAAACGCTTAACAGGGCGCACCTCACTTATCAAAAAAGAAGACTATCCAAGAGCTTCCATTCAGTTATCAATACGAGGAAAGATTGCTGACAAGACTGAGTTTACTAGGAGATTTATGGATATTTCAAAAAATCTAAAAGTGGATATCGCCTTTCAAGAAGATAATATTTTTAGACGCAATAGACGTTTGGTTTGTTTTGATATGGACTCTACCTTAATTCAAGCTGAAGTTATAGACGAGTTAGCAGAATTGGCTGGAGTTGGGGCAGAAGTAAAAGCCATTACAGAATCGGCAATGCTCGGGGAAATCGATTTCAAAGAGAGTTTTAAACGACGAATGAAACTTTTAAAAGGTCTGAGAGAAGACGTTTTACATGAGGTCGCAATTAACTTACCTATTACAAAAGGTGCTAAGCGTCTCATAGATACCTTGCATAATTACGGATTTAAAACAGCTATTCTTTCGGGCGGATTTACTTATTTTGGGTATTACCTTCAAGAAAAACTGGGTATAGATTACGTTTATGCTAACGAGCTAGAAATTAAAGATGGCAAATTAACCGGTGGCTACATTGGTGAAATTGTCGATGGTTATAAAAAAGCAGACTATCTAAAACTACTGGCTAAAAAAGAAGGTATAGATATTAGTCAAACTATTGCCGTTGGCGATGGAGCAAACGATTTGCCTATGCTCGATTTAGCGGGTTTAGGAATTGCGTTTCATGCCAAACCAAAAGTGAAGTATAACGCCCAAAGTTCCATTTCTAGCATAGGATTAGACGGCATACTTTACTTGCTAGGCTATCACGATCGGCATATCGATTTACTCGAGTAATTAAAACCAATTTCAGACGGTATATAAAAGTATCTTAAAGCCTTATTATTTTATTTTAATTGTGCTAATTTGGCACCATATTCGTTACTAATTCACTTACGATAAAAAACCACACATGCGCTACGTTGCACTTATTCTTGTTTGCACTTATTTTCAAATTAATTTTGCCCAAGAACTTAGCACTAATCCTTTACTTTCAGAAGATTCAATAGCTCAGAAACGTTGGGTAGATACCCTGTACAATAACATGTCTCTTCAAGAACGCATAGGGCAGCTTTTTATGGTTCAAGTATTTTCAAATCAAGGAAAAGCCCATGAAGCTAAAATAGTTAACCTCATCAGAAATCAGCATATTGGTGGTTTAATCTATTCTAATGGCGGACCACTCCGACAAGCAAGATTAAATAATGATTTACAAGCTGCTTCTAAAATTCCTTTACTGGTGGGAATGGATGCCGAATGGGGTTTGAGCATGCGCCTCGATTCTACCTATGCTTTTCCATGGAATATGACCTTAGGAGCCATTACCGATGATGAGCTGGTTGAACAAACAGGGAGACAAATTGGCGAACATTGCAAACGACTAGGTGTTCATTTTAATTTTGCACCTGTAGTAGATATCAACACCAATCCTAGAAATCCAATCATAGGGAATCGTTCCTTTGGCGAAGATAGAGATAACGTCACCAATAAAGGTTTGGCTTTTATGAAAGGTATGCAAAGTGCTGGAGTTCTGGCTAATGCGAAACATTTTCCGGGTCATGGTGATACTAAAGATGACTCGCACAAAACATTACCCTCAGTATTGTTTAGCGCAGAACGCATAGATTCGGTAGAGTTGTATCCTTACAAAAAGCTGATTAAGGAAGGGCTCTCTAGTGTTATGGTCGCGCATTTAAACGTTCCAGGTTTAGAAAATAAATCGGGATTGCCTTCATCCTTATCTAAAACTATAGTTACGGACATTCTAAAAGAACGATTAGGGTTTAAAGGTCTTATATTCACAGATGCCCTAGACATGAAAGGGGCTTCTAATTACAGTAAAACAGGCGATATTGATTTGGCGGCGTTTCAAGCCGGAAATGATATTTTATTAATGTCAGAAAACGTTGCTGTTGGTGTAAGTAGAATTTTAGAAGCTATTGAAAAAGGCGACATCACCGAAGAGCGTCTGGCACATTCCGTAAAAAAAGTTTTAATGGCGAAATACAAAGTAGGTTTGCACAACTACTCACCAATTGGCACTTATAATTTACATGAGGATTTAAATAGGCTTAAAGATGATTTGCTGTATGAAAATCTCATGGAAAATGCCATAACAGTGGTAAAAAACACCAATGCATTGTTGCCATTACGCCAATTAGAAACTAAGAAGATTGCCTATGTTAGCCTCGGTAACGACAAAGGTTCTGCGTTTTTAGATGAACTTAGAAAGTACACTAAAGTACATGAGATTAAGGCCGACAAATTGGATGATGTCATTGCTAAACTTCATAATTATAATACCGTGATTATTGGTTTTCACAAATCGAATGATAATCCATGGAAAGATTATAAATTCTCACAAAAAGAAATGGCCTGGCTTTATGAAATAGCCAGAACAAATACTGTTGTTTTAGATTTGTTTGCCAGACCCTATGCGCTGAACGATCTACAGACTTTAGAAAATATTGAAGGCATTGTTGTAAGTTACCAAAACAGTAAAATAGCACAAGAGAAATCGGCGCAACTTATTTTCGGTGCTATTGACGCCAAAGGAAAATTACCGGTAAGTACAGGAGAATTGTTTCCTGTGGGTACTAGCCTAACTTATAATTCTATTTCAAGTTTAAGCTACGGCTTACCAGAACGCGTGGGCATGGATTCTCAATTATTAGGTAAAATTGATTCGGTAGCCAATTATGCCATTTCTAATAAAATGACACCAGGTATTCAATTGTTAGTCGCTAGAAAAGGAAAAGTGATTTACAATAAGAATTTTGGGTATCACACTTATGAAAAAGAAAATGAAGTGGATTTTGATGATATTTACGACGTGGCCTCACTAACTAAAATATTGGCAACTTTACCCATTTTAATGGAACTGGAAGATCAGGGCTCAGTAAATTTAAACTCTAAACTTGGAGAATTGATGCCGACGTACAAAAATTCAAATAAGAAGAATATAACGCTTATAAAAATGCTTTCGCATTATGCGCAGTTAAAACCATGGATTCCATTTTACTATGCGACCTTAGATTCCTTAACTAAAAAACCAAATCCTAAATATTATAGGTCAAAAAAATCGATAGGTTTTAATGTAGAGGTAACGAACACACTTTTTATGCGTGATGATTATAAAGATTCTATTCAAGATATCATAGTAAAAAGTGATTTGCTCTCTACCTTGCGCTACCGTTATAGTGACTTACCTTATTATATTCTTAAAAAATATCTCGAAGATTTTTACGATAAATCCCTTAGTGAAATTGCACAAGATCGATTTTACAAACCACTAGGGGCAAACTACACCACCTATAATCCACGTGAAAAATTCAGTTTAAAAGATATTGTACCTACTGAAATGGATAATTATTACCGTTACAAAAAGGTGCATGGTTATGTCCATGATATGGGGGCTGCAATGCAAGACGGAGTTGGTGGACATGCTGGCGTTTTTAGTAATGCCAATGATGTGGCTAAAATAATGCAGATGTACTTGCAAAAAGGATTTTATGGTGGCAAACGCTATTTTAAAAATGAAACTGTAGACAAGTTTAATACCTGTTATTTTTGTGACAAGAATAATCGTCGTGGTATTGGCTTTGACAAACCACAATTAGGCGAAGAAGGCCCAACCTGTGGCTGTATTTCTATGACTAGCTTCGGACACTCTGGTTTTACAGGAACTTATGCTTGGGCAGATCCTGAGGAAGAAATTGTTTATGTTTTTTTAGCGAATAGAACCTATCCAGAAGCCGGGAGAAACACACTTCTAAGAGAAAATATAAGGACTGAAATCCAACGCTTAATTTACGAGGCTATTATTGAATAAATGGCTTAGAATTGTAAGTATTATTTATTTTAAAGACTGAAAATATTTTTACTATACTTAAGTTAAAACAGACTTAAATATAAAAGCAGTACCTTAAAATCTGCTAACTTTAACCTTTGTAATTATAAGTGATCTCTAACGTATTATGAAAATAGGAATTGTTTGTTATCCAACATTTGGAGGTAGTGGAGTAGTAGCCACAGAATTAGGTTTGGAATTG
>CAYMDB010000078.1:0-10303 GCA_964388865.1 uncultured Flavobacteriaceae bacterium | reverse complement strand
GCTAAAGGTTTTAAGCTCAATGATGTGGTCTCAGTTTTGCAAAAACGTGAACGCAAATAAACCGTTAAAACAAAACGTCCTAACGGTTTCACTTCCAAAAATAGTTTAAGAAAGTCTATTCACCAGCAAGCTTTATTTTTAAAGTCGGGTAGTTTTCTTTTAATTCTTTTTCTAATCCAACCACATGGGACGCACCAACTACAACAATAGTTTTCTGAGCATTTGAGGCCAGAACCTGCTCTCCGATATTTTTTGCCATTCGCATATTGCGTTCGTCCCAAAAACGTTTACCTTCAGTACAAGTCTCGGTTTTTGTAGTTGCGTAAGTAAAGGAACTCAATTTATCAAGTCGTTCTAAGGACTTGCGCTTGTTAGTGTGTTTCCCTAAACCTCTAAAGATTCCAGGCAGGATTGCAGAATTGTATAAGGTCTTATTGAGCTTAGTCATTATGGCGTTATTCCCGTTGGTTCTGCCTTCTTTAGAACATTTTGACCAAGCCTCATGATATTCGCCATTAGTTTGCTGGTCGTCCATTGAACTTAATAGTTTTATATTTTGGGCTAAAGCCAATTTAAAGCTTAGATCACCATCCTCATGACGTGTTGGTTTTTTAGCACCTTTGGCTCCGTAGGATTTGATGTAGTTGTAAAATTCATAATTGGCGTTATCTCTGTTGAAGGCAAAAGTCTTTATGATAAATTCAAGATCTGAAGCGGTCATACGCTCAAAAGACTTTTCTAAAATACGCTCAAACTTCATAGTATCTGGTGAAAAGACAGTTCTCAAAGAATCTGATAAAAGGTAAAACGCTTTATAGCTGGCAGACCACCCGTCTTTCAGATATGCCCAACTGAGGCTGTCGATTGCTCTTGGACTTTCAACATAAATGGCGGTTGGATTATACCTTTTTGCTCGTCGTAGCATAGGTTTATAACTGTTTTTTACAATTTTAGGAACTGTATGCATGCTGCCTACAATTAGAACTTCCTTTTGTTGCTCTTGGGCATTAATCTGACTTAATGTGAAACATAAAATTGAAATAAGAGTGATGATCGTTTTCATAATAATTAGGTTTTGGTGTTAAACTTTCTTGAAGCAAACCTAATCACGAAATAACAATAAAATCAATAATAACGGTGGTTTGGGGCGAAATACCCCTAGATTGTGGTGGATTGAAAAGCGGCTTTTATTGAAGGCTGATAAGTTTTAGAAACCGGAACTAAAATATCATACCTTAAAATCATAAATCGCTTCCCATGTTCTGTTTTCCATTGTTGAAAGTGGTAGGGATTGATAATATAAGAACGATGTACGCGAAGTAAATCTGGAAATTCTTCAGCGATGACTGAAAGTTTATTTCTAATCAAGCTTTTCTTAAGGTCGTTTCCAGATATATAGTGCACCTCAATATAATTATCTGAAGACTGAATGCAAACAAGATCATTAAACTGCAATCGCAAACCTTCAAAATTACCCTCGCCTTTTATTTCAATCTTTTGATCCTCTATTCGTTTTTCATGGTACTTCCCAAAGGCAAATCGGGCAATGAGAATTATTGGCAAAATTGTACTTAGGGCTGGTAAGAAGATTGTTTTAAGCATATAGCCCAAAGTGTAAGGGTTGCGCTCACCGATCATAATCACATTTAAATAATTGAGTCGGGCTGCGCTTATAGCAATTATCGCAAAAGCCAAAATAAAAATGAACTCGTTTAAAAGCGACCAAGTGTTATTACTCTTGCCATACAAAAATATTGAAGTGGTAAAAATATAATATAAGATAGCCCCCCTAAAAGACCGTAGCCAGGTAGAAAATAGAGCTTTTCGGTATCGCTAAGTTCCGAAACATCAAGCGGCTCCGTAAAATATAAGAAAACAAAAACCCAAACAGCTAATAATAAGCCAATTAAAAGATGATGTTTTAATAAAGGGTCTAATGGGTATAAGGATTTCAAACTTAGTATTTAGAGCATAAAAATAAGCATTGCTTTTGGAATCTTCAATAAAATAACGTTCTTGCTACCATGTTTAACAAGCGTTATTATTATCTCATAAAAATTCAATATCTAGGGTATCGCTTTCACGGTTGGCAAAAACAACCCAATGTTAAAACGGTGCATCTAATGATAGACCGTACCTTGAAGTTTATCCTCAAAGATGTTAAATTTAAAACCCTGGGTGCAGGTAGAACAGATGCTATGGTTTCCGCAAATGAAGCTGCTTTAGAACTTTTTATTTACAATGAACCCATTTCTGATTTTAAATCATTTCTAGATTTATTTAATCAGAATTTGCCGCAAGATATCAGAGCCTTATCTGTTGAAGAAGTCAATGAGGAATTTAATATCATTCAGGATTCAAAAATTAAAGAATATCATTATGTGTTTTCCGAAGGTCAGAAAAATCATCCCTTTTGTGCACCCATCTTAACCACAATTTTAGAACCCTTAGATGTTGATTTAATGAAACAGGGAGCTAAATTGTTTGAGGGTACTCATAATTTTAAAACCTATTGTTATCGTGCTACAGATAAAGGAGAATACACAAGACGCATTGAACATTGCGAAATCCTTGCCAACACCATATATGTTGCTAATTTCTTTCCAGAGCAATCTTATGTTTTTAAAGTAAGAGGTAAAGGCTTTATGCGCAATCAAATTCGACTGATGTTTGGTGCCCTAATTAAATTGGGTAGAGGAGAGGTAACGCTTCAGTATATTGAGGACACTTTAAAACCAGACAGCACTGAGGTTATGGATTATATAGCTCCAGCTTCTGGCTTAATACTACACTCCGTAAGTTTTGAATAAAAAAAGAAAACTTTACACGTCCAGTACCTTTTCAAAATTGCAAACATAATTCTAAAGTTTGAAATATCCTTTTCTCTAAAGGTAGCAGAATCAATTCAGCCGCAACAAATGCTTCTTCCAAAAATGTGTTCCTACATAATTAGAATTTTACAATTAAGTTGATTTATTAAATGGTTTTTTGGCACATAAAGAAATCCTTCTCATAAAATTAAGAAAAGGATGAGTTGTATGAAATCTTTACAGAGCTAGAATACTATTTGAATTAATCCGCAACGTGTACCGTAGGCTCCTTGTCTACAAACTTCCCGTCAACAGATTCACCAAGGATAATAACTTCTTTGGAGCGTTCGTACATTTTGATGGCACGATGCATTTGTAACTTGGTTCCACTATATAATTTAACGCCTGATTTTGAGCCCTTATTTCTAATCTCAATATAATAACCGTCTTTAAGTTTTGTCGGTCTTGTTGCTGGTCTACCCATAAAAGTAAAGTATCTGTTTTAAAAGTGGTGCATAATAGTAAAAAATCTTACAACTCACAAGTTTATTTTAACAATTTTATCGAAAGGTTTTAAAACTGTTAAGTACCTTAACATTTATCAATTTTATTAACATAAAATTATACTAACGAGGTGTCGTGAAGGTTAAACCTCGTTAAGATAGTTGTCCTCATTCTGTTTAAATGTTATATTGTATAAAACGAATTTTAAACTACAAAAAATCAAAATTATCAACATGAATTATTTAAATATTAACGACGAAAAATTACTTCCAACAGTTTTAGAACTCAACATTCTATTAGCCGATTATCATATATACTATCAGAATTTAAGAAACTTTCACTGGAATATTTTAGGCGAAAACTTCTTTAACTTACACGAAAAGTTTGAAGAATTATACACCGATGCTCGGGTAAAAATTGACGAAATAGCTGAGCGTATTTTAACCTTACGTCACCACCCGATGAGTAATCTTAAAGATTATCTCAAAACGGCTTCAGTTAAAGAGGCGTCTTCACAATTAACAGATAGAGAAATGGTCATTACACTGGTAGAAAACCATTCCCTATTGTTAAAGCAAATGACAACAGTAATTTCTAAAGCCGAAGCATCAGGCGACGAAGGCACCATAGATTTAATTGGCGCATACATTAGAGAACTCGAAAAAAGTAGCTGGATGTTAGAGGCATTCACTAAGAAAATAGTACCTCAAAGTAAAGAATGCGTGGTTCAGAGTTAAAAAATAAGATTAAAGAAACTTTATTAATTAAAAGCCGTCAATTCTGATGGCTTTTTTTATATTTTTATCAAAATACTTTTAAAGCAATGAGCAAAAGCATTCCGAAAGAAATCTTCACTTTTTTTAAAACTCTTGAAAAAAATAACAATCGCGATTGGTTTAACGAGCATAAGGCCGAATTTAAAACTATCGAGAAAGACGTAAAAACGGCTTATAATCACTTGGGGGACTTGCTGAATGCACACGATCAAATTGAAAAAGTGAAACTATTTCGCATTTATAGAGATGTCCGTTTTTCAAAAAATAAACTGCCCTACAAAACTCATTTTGCTGGTTCTTTTGCCCGGCGAAAACCAGAATTGAGAGGTGGGTATTATGTACATCTTCAACCTAATGACAAATCTTTTATTGCCGTAGGATTTTGGGACCCAAATAAGGAAGATTTATTGCGCATAAGGAAAGAATTTGAAATGGATGATTCCGAAATAAGAGCCATTCTAAAAGATAAAACTTTTAAAACCACTTGGGGAGATTTTGTGGGCGATGAATTAAAAACAGCACCAAAAGGATTTGATAAAACCCACCCTGCCATAGACCTCATTAGAAAAAAGCAGTATATTTTTACCAAAAATTACAGCGATAAGGAAGTGCTTGCTGATGGATTCGTAATGGAAGTGAACGACGCTTTTAAAAGGATAAGACCTTACCTCAATTATATGAGCGACGTTCTCACTACCAATTTAAACGGTGAATCTGTATTATAAGACCTCTGTAATCGTGTATTTTTTTCCGTTAAATTCAAATTGATGTCCTTTTGTTTTCGACCGAATAAGTTGTCCGATAGGCGATACCATAGAAATGACAAAATAGTCACTGCCTTCAACCTCTACCTTACCCATACTAATGGCGATAAAAAACGATAAACTATCCGTTTTAACGATGCTTCCTAAAACCGCAGTTTCTGTAACCAAATTCGGACGAATAAGCTGAAGTTGCTCTCGCATTTTTTGGGCATCATTGAGGTAAGTCATGTTTTTCTCTAGGTCATTCAATAGTTTAGAATTTCCAGAATCATCTTCCTCATTGCTTACTTTGTCGTTACTTTCAATAGATTCTTTGATAAGTTCTATTTCATTTTTGTAATCCTTAATGCGTTTGTTAACATGTTGGTTACAAAGCTCTAAAAGTTGTATTTTAATTTTCATCAAATTATTAAACCGCTTTTAAGACTTCAGAACCACCTAAAACTTGAATACTATCGATGAGACGTTCCTTTACAATATTCATCATGCGTTTGTTTAAAGCTGATGAATTCTTAATGTAAATAGCGTATTCTTCAACCGTAAACTGGCCTATAATCATCCCTTTTATAGAATTTCTAAATTTCATATCTTTTTGAATGGCATTGTCTATATAATCGAGTTGTTTCTGAAGAGAAAGTTCAGAAAATACATTTTTGTGCTTCGCTGTATAATTCAAGAAAGCGGCCAACAACAAATTGTGCTGTAGTTTTATAATTGGTCGTAAGGTTTTGTTTTGAAATAATTCATCAGAGCTCATGGAGTCATAGATTTTTGCAGATGAAATGTCTGGTCTAATCGCTAGTAAATCTTCAGTTCTAGTGGTCATGTTGTAGATTTTTAAGATTATAATCGGATTTAAAATTAAGTATTAACCTACACTATTCAAGTACAGTTGAATTATGTTGTTAACGTGGTTATTAACAATGCGCGCTTCGTATTGCATATTATCAAACCCTTTTGCTGCTAATAACATCTTTAAGTTTTATATTTGAGGAGAACATTGATGGTATTATAAAAAGTTATTGGAGAATAATATATTTTGATTTACTTTTCATTAGTTCTTAATCTGTGAATTCGAATTTTCATATTTGGAATTTGTCATTTAGTTGTTGGAATTTGCTAAACACCATCAAGCACTCTAAGTCTTTTTCAATTTCCAAATCACAATTCTACACTAAAAAATCACTTTAACATGAGATTCCACACCAGAAAATGGGTAAAACCCGAAGATTTAAATCCTAATGGCACTTTATTCGGCGGACAACTTTTAGCTTGGATTGATGAGGAAGCCGCGCTTTATACCATCATTCAATTTGAAAACTCACGAATTGTAACCAAATACATTTCAGAAATCAACTTTATGAGCTCTGCCAAACAAGGTGATATTGTGGAACTAGGAATCGAAGTTCTTAAATTCGGTAAAACCTCAATTACTTTAAAATGTGAAGCCAGAAACAAGATGACTAGAGAAACTATCTTAACTGTAGATCATATTGTAATGGTTAATCTTGGACCCGACGGAAAACCAAAACCTCACGAAAAAACCGAAATAGAATTTGTTAAGAATCGATTAGAGAAGTTCTAATTTGGTTTTCCCAAGCTCAACTCGTAAACTTCTAAATCAAAATATTTAACAGCCGCCAACACGTGGTCAAAAATATCACCAATAATAAATTCGTAATTAACCCAACGCTGATCTTTACTAAAGCAGTAAATTTCCATAGGGATACCCTGAGGGGTAGGTTCTAATTGACGAACCATAAGAGTCATTTCTTTATGAATTGCAGAATGCTGCTCAATATAGGTTTGTAAATATTTTCTAAACACACCAAAATTAGTAAGGTTAATGCCATTGATTAAAACCGATTTGTCAGCACCATTTTTAGTGTTGTAATCATTGATTTCTTTGGACTTGTTTTCAATATAATTTGATACCAACTGAATTTTTTTAAACTGCTCAATGTCTTCATTCGTTAAAAACTTAATCGTAGAAACCTTGATGATTACAGAGCGCTTAATACGTCTACCACCAGAGGCTAACATACCTCGCCAGTTTTTAAACGAGTCCGAAATTAAAGCATAAGTGGGAATAGTAGTAATGGTTTTATCCCAATTCTGAACTTTTACCGTAGCCAAATTTATTTCTACCACGTCACCGTCGGCCCCATATTTCTCGAAGGTAATCCAATCGCCAATGCGCACCATATCGTTAATAGACACTTGTATACTTGCCACAAAACCTAAAATGGTATCTTTAAAAATAAGGATAATGATAGCGGATGCAGCACCTAAAGTGGTTGCAAAACCCAGAAATGAAATTCCTGTTAAAATTGCAATAGCAGAAAAAGCGCCAATAAGCCAAGCAAAAATCATAAAGACCTGTATATAACTATCTATTGGCTTATCTTTATAGTGAGGCAGGGTTTTTAGATAATCTTTTATGGAGGTTAAAATGCTGCGAATAATACTAAGCGCTAAAATGATTACAACAACTTTTAGTATTTTTTCAATGATATTTTCAGCATAGCTGAAATCCGTAAAAATTTGAGGAATAAACTCTATTAAAATTCCGAGTGGTATAATATGAGCGATATTTCTCGGTAATTTATTCTCTATAAGTATATCGTCAAAATTTGTTTTTGTGCGCTTGGCAACTGATGCGGAGAATTTTCGTAAAATACGTTTCGTTACAAAATCCACAGAAAAGGCAATGAGCAATATACCTAACAACATGGCCAGCATGTTAAGGTAAGTTGCTGTCTGTTCTGAAATACCTTTGTCTATCAGTAAATCGTACACAAAATGTTTAATATTGAGCATTCTTTTTGTTTAAATATTTTTTTTCGACATAAAACGTTCCAAACGGAATTACAGAGGCAATTAAAACAATCCATAAGGTTCGAGTTGGCCATTTCATATCTGAACGTATTAATAGGGCTATAACAACATAAGTCATAAATAAAATCCCATGTGGCATACCCAACCATTTAACGTATGTTTCATCACCTATAAACCACTTCATTGGCGAGGCTACAAAGAGCAAAAGCAAATAAGAAACACCTTCTAAAAGAGCTATAATTCTAAAAATGGTTAGTAATTTTGGCATGCTTTATATTTTGTGCAAAAGTACCTTAGAATAAAAGAAAAACGGTCCTTTTTAACAGCTTTTAAGAAATAGTTTAAAACTAAAATCCTATTAATTATCTTTAGCCTTCAATTTAAAAATTAATCCATACCAATTATGAAAAAATTCCTAACGCTAAGCATGTGTTCACTTTTGTTTTTTTCCTGCGCCACCATGGATTCTCAATATAAGGGGAACAAATCAAAAAATCCACAAAATGATCAAGCGAAAGCGGCAACTGCCGACAAAAAACAAGGAAAAATTAAAGCTTATGACAAGGTCATTACCAAAAATGCAGTGACTGATGATGGCTTGTTTAAAGTGCATTTGGTTGAGGATAAATACTATTTTGAAATCCCAATGAATCACTTAGACACAGATATGCTCTTGGTGAGTCGTTTTTCAAAATTACCATCAAATTTGGGTGGGGGTTACGTTAATGCCGGTTCTAAGACCAATACCAGAATGATCAACTGGACACGCTTTAAAGATAAAATACTTATTAAAGAAAAATCGTCTAGCGCTGTGGCTGCAGATAGTTTGCCCATTAATGTCTCAGTAAAAGCCAATAATTACGAACCGACTCTGTACGCCTTTGATATTGCCGCCTTTTCCAAGGATTCCTCTGCAGTGGTGATTGATGTGACACCTTTTTACGATTCAGACGTTAAAGCCATAAGCGGATTGGGTTCAAGACTAAGAACAACCTACAAAGTGAAAAACCTCGATAAATCCAGAAGCTTTATCAACTCCGTCAAAAGTTTTCCTGAAAATATTGAAGTGCTTCAAGATTTTACCTACATAGCATCAAATCCGCCGGTAGATACGGGAGATGAAACCATAAGCATTCAAATGAACCAATCCATGATTCTATTACCGAAAGAACCCATGCAACCACGTCATTTTGATGAAAGGGTAGGTTGGTTCACGCTGAGTCAATACGATTATAGTAGTGAAGAATTAAAATCAGATAAAAAGACCTACTTAAGACGTTGGAAATTAATTCCGAAAGACATAGAAGCTTATAATAGAGGTGAATTAGTTGAGCCCATTAAGCCCATTGTGTATTACTTAGATCCGGCAACTCCAGAAAAGTTTAGATCGTATATGAAAGAAGGAATAGAACTTTGGCAAAAAGCTTTTGAAGCCGCTGGTTTTAAAAATGCGATAATTGCTAAATATCCACCAACTAAAGCGGAAGATCCTGAATTTAGTCCAGAGGATTCAAGATATTCTGTAGTGCGTTACGTAGCAAGTACCACTCGTAACGCCGTTGGACCTAGCGTTTCTGACCCACGAAGTGGCGAAATTATTGAAAGTGATATTATTTGGTATCACAACCACTTGCGATCTTATCGTAACCGTTATATGCTAGAAACTGGCGCGGCAAACCCTTCAGCCCGAACCTTAAACACGCCAGATGAAGAAATTGGAGAAATGATGAAAATGGTCATTGCTCATGAAGTAGGCCATGCCCTAGGTTTACCACATAATATGAGCGCGAGTTATGCCTACGATGTTGAAAGTTATAGAGACGGTGCCTTCACTCAAAAAAATGGTATTGCTGCCACAATTATGGACTACGCGCGCTACAACTACATCGCGCAGCCAGGTGATACAGGAATCCGATACATAAGACAACTTGGACCTTATGACGATTATGCTATTAACTTCGGTTACCGTTATATTCCTGAAGCCAAATCTGCTGATGATGAAAAAGCTATTCTTAATGGTTGGATTATGGAAAAAGCTGGAGATCCAAAATACAAATTCGGGAAACAAAGTAGTCGTTTTGATCCTACATCACAAACTGAAGATATCGGAAACAATAGTATTAAAGCCAGTACATATGGACTTAAAAATTTAAAGATTGTGGCGCAAAATTTACAGAGCTGGACAAGCGATAAAACCGATAATTACGAGGACTTGGAAGAATTATATGGTGAAATGCTCGGTGTTTGGAATCGTTATGTAGGTCACGTAGTTACGCATGTAGGTGGAGTAGTGGAGGATACTAAAAAACCATCACAAGATGGTGTAATTTATAATCC
This sequence comes from uncultured Flavobacteriaceae bacterium, assembly GCA_964388865.1. Lineage (GTDB taxonomy): Bacteria > Bacteroidota > Bacteroidia > Flavobacteriales > Flavobacteriaceae > Winogradskyella. The sequence continues at coordinate 274 of CAYMDB010000078.1, read as the reverse complement.
CGTTGATAAATCTTATCAGAAATCGGCATTACAATGGGTCCAAGACAATGCCTTTGAAACTCCATTGTGGTTAATGGACGAGAGCATCGTTAAAAACATTAATTATGCAGGTTATACCGATAGAATCAGAAGCATCCAAACACGTCACTTAAATAACCTGTTAGACTTTGAACGCCTAGGCCGATTGATTGATCACCACACCCTAGAGCCAACTAATTATTCGGCTTTAGAAATGCTTAGCGATTTGCGTTCTGGAATTTGGTCTGAAACTAAA
>CAYMDB010000077.1:0-10326 GCA_964388865.1 uncultured Flavobacteriaceae bacterium | reverse complement strand
AATACAAAAATTATTCAATTTTTAACTTGGGTGTCCCAGTGCGGAAGTCAGGAGTTAACACAGAGATTCACGGAGTTTGAATGGTGTTTTTTTTTAACACGGATTGCACGGATTTCACGGATTTTCACGGATTTTCACGGATTCCTTATCGCTTACACCTAATTCCTCATACCTCATGCCTAATCCCTCATCCCTCATACCTAATTTAATATTTCACAGAGACTCACAGAGTTGACTCAGAGATTCATGGAGTTTGAATGGTGATTTTTTTTATCACGGATTGCGCGGATTGCACGGATTTTCACGGATTCCTTATGGCTCATCCCTCATCAAAAATTTCACAGAGATTCACAGAGATTCACAAAGTTAACACAGAGATTCACGGAGTTTGAATGGTGATTATTTTTAACACGGATTGCACGGATTTTCACTGATTCCTGACGCCTTACACCTAATTCCTCATACCTCATGCCTAATCCCTAATCCCTAATCCCTCATCCCTCATCCCGAATCTAATATTACACAAAGATTTACAGAGTTAACACAGAGATTCACGGAGTTTTAATGGTGATATTTATTTTGACACTAATTTCACTGATTTTCACCACTCACCACTCAAGCCTCACGGCTCAAGACTCACGACTCAAGACTCACCGCTCACCACCGATGGCTATCGGGATACCGCTCACCACTAATCTACTTCTCAAAAACCATCACCCCAGCTTCAATCGCAATATCTAAATAATTTTCACTCGGCACTATTGGGCAAGAGTACTTTTCATTATACGCACAATAGGGATTGTAGGCGCTATTAAAATCAATCATTAGGCTGTCATTTGATGGTATTCTTAAATCGATATAGCGCCCTCCGGCATAGGTGGAACTGCCATTGGTGTGATCCATAAACGGTAAAAACAAATAATCAGTATAACCCTCAGTCGCCATTAATTCTTGACCCTGATATACATGTAATTGAAAGGATTGACCTTGTAATTCGAAATTTAGAATACCAAAAACACGTTCTTTTGAAAGGCGATCGGTTGTCGTTTTCATATCAAACCATTCAGTATTTGGTGTACGCTTCAAAGACGCCATCACCACATAAGCAGAATCGAACTTAAAAAAATCTAAACCTGAAAAATTCTTTAGGTCTTTAGCCTTTAAAGGAGAGGTCGTGGCGTCTTTAAATTCGGCATTAAGGGTTTTCTGAAATTCTGTTTCGCCTGAAACGGTAGTCTTTTCTTGAGCGCAACCTAGGAAAATTAAAATTAGAGTTCCAATTAACAAATACTTCATGTGTCTATTTTTTGATTTTCAAAAATACAACATATCGTTTTTTATTTCAGGTTAAATTGAAAACCCTTAATTTTACAAAATGACCACAGAAACAAACCTAGATGTATTAATTATTGGCGCCGGACCGATAGGCATTGCCTGCGCCCTAGAATGTAAAAAACAACAATTAATTTATCGCGTTATAGAAAAAGGGGCTCTTACGAATTCATTATTTAACTACCCGTTAAATATGACCTTTTTTTCAACCTCTGAAAAATTAGAAATAGACCAAATCCCTTTTATTAGCAGTAACCCAAAACCCACGCGTAACGAAGCTTTAGAATATTACCGCAGGGTGACAACCTCTAACGACCTAAACATTAATTTGTACGAAGAAGTCAAAACTATTGATAACACAGATGATGGCTTCAAACTTGACACGAATAAAGCAACCTACAACTCCAAAAACGTCATTATTGCCACTGGCTTTTACGACATACCGAATTTACTGAACGTCCCTGGTGAAGACCTACCCAAAGTATTTCATTATTATAAAGAAGCACATCCCTTTACACTTCAAAATGTAGCTGTTGTTGGCGCGAGCAATTCATCTGTTGATGCTGCTTTAGAAATCTACCGCAAAGGAGGAAAGGTCACCATGATTGTTAGAGGCGAAGCGATTGGAGAGCGGGTAAAGTATTGGGTACGACCAGATATTATAAATCGAATTGAAGAAGGGAGCATTGCCGCTTATTTTAATTCTGAAATAACCGAAATCAAATCGAATGAAATCACAATAGAAACACCTCAGGGATGTCAATCGCTTCCTAATGATTACGTTATCGCCTTAACGGGCTACCAGCCTAATTTTAAATTTTTAGATCAAGCCGGTGTTCGGTTTTCCGCAGATAAAAAACACAAACCAGAGTACAACGATGCCACTATGGAAACTAACGTCAAAGGTTTGTATTTGGCTGGTGTAATTTGCGGTGGTATGGAAACCCACAAATGGTTTATAGAAAATTCTAGAGTCCATGCTAAAATGATTATAAAAGATGTCATCAGAAACACTGTAAACCCATGAAAGAGGATTGGGAAAAATTACCGATATTCAAAAAGGCCAGAGAGATTTGTGACTTAGTAGAACATTTGGTAAAAGCCGTTGAAAATACAGATATTGAATTCGAGAATCCGATTGAATCTGAAATGATTCAGCATAATCTGACCTATCTTAGGAATAATGCCATGATTATTCCTGCAAAAATTGCTGGAGTAGCAAAGGATGACACTTTTTACGATATGCGCATGGAAAATGCCGCTATCATAAGAAAAGCAGCACGCGAACTCATAACAGATGCAAGAGGACTAGAAATGCATGGCTATAAAGACAAAGAATATCTCGATCTTTTACGCGACCAGGTAGACGAATTTAGAGTACTTTTTGCCGAGTGGGTAAAGACGTTTGATCCGTGGAATTATGTCATCGATCGTTGGGGTCTTTTTAATCCACCAGGTGTTAATTACGATGACCACGACCCGGATGATGATCTTCCTTTTGATGCTGATGATAGATTTGATGATGACCTGTTTGATGATGACCTGTTTGATGACGATATATTTGATAACGATATATTTGATGACGATTGATTATTGACAACTACCTGAAGCCTAAAAACAACACAAGAATACCCTGTAATTAAACACTACACCAGTGGCTTAATCTCACTATACCGCACTACATGAGACAACACGATTTGTGTTTTGGTTTCGCCATAAATAATCAATTGGTCTATAAACGTCTCTAAGTGTTTCTGATTTTTTAAAACCACTTCAATAACAAAGTTTTCGTTTCCCGTAATACGGTAGCAGTTTACGACCTCATCATAAGTCTTTACTTTTTCTAAAAAAGGCTTTAACATGCCCATAAAGGCGCGCATGGTGATTAAAGCTTTTAATTGATAACCCGCCTTAAATGGCGAAATAAAAGTGGTATACCCTTGTATTATTTCGGCATCTTCCATCTTCTTAATACGCTCACTTACAGCTGGTGAGCTTATTCCTACACGTCTTCCGATCGCAACATTAGACATCCGAGAATTCTCTTGTAGACACTTTAAAATCTTCCAGTTTAATCGATCTATACTCATTTAAAGAAATTAAGGATTAATAGTTTAAAATTTAAAGTAAATATACTTAATTACTTTAATAACTAAACTAAAATCTAACTTTTACTGTTTAATTTTGTACTACTTGTTATTAAACCTATGAGTTACCATCTTCCATCACACTTATCTGATTTGCCCATCTATAAGAAGGCCATGGACATTATTATGTTATCTCGAAGTATTTCGACCTATATAAATTATGATTTATCTTATCTAAATGCAGATGGCAGCGAGGATCCTAACATTTATTTGTCTGGAGATATTATACAACAATCTACCAATTTGGCACCTGAGATTATTAATGCTGAACGCGAGCGCGCTTCAGAAAAAAAATATAAGCATTTAGAAAGTTTAGACCGTTTAACACACCGTCTATACAACAGTTGTAAACGTTTAGAACGCTCTAATAGTAATGGTCGTGATTACCTACCAATTCTTAGAAGTGAGTTAAGAAAATTTAGAAAATTACAACGTCGCTGGGTAATGACCTTATAGTTATTCCCCTTTAATGAGCAATTGCGCATTACTCATAAACGCATTCTGGTAATTTGAAATTTTAGAATTCATTTCATCAGCAATAATTAGAAATTGACATTTAGCAATACTTTCAGACAGTCTTAAAATGTAGTTATAAGCGTTTTGTCGGCCCAAAAAATTGGCATCATCAATGGCAAACAATTGTACTTCTCCCAAGTGAATGCCATTTAAAAAATACAACTTACTCAATCGACTCGGGGTTGCAATAACAATATCTTGTCCGAAATAAATTTCTGTTCTTTGTTTTTCAATATCATATTCATCATAAGCCGCATAAACTCTTAAATCACTCGTATTCGTAAATTTCTCAAATGCCTCTTTTAGAGTCAAAGCATCCGCCTTATCTTTTACGAGAATTACAGCCCGTGGCGAATCTTCAAAAGCCGCAGCTTTTAATTTCTGAATGACTGTAATTATAAGTGCGGTAGTTTTACCACTGCCTTTGGGCGCAATAAGATAAGCATCTGCCCCACTCTTCAAGGTTGGCAACACCTTTTTCTGAAATGAATTAGAGGTCTCAAAACCAACAGTTTTAAGCGCTTCCTTTAACAAGGGATGAAGTTTTTTGAAGGACATATATTGAATTTAAAAATAGCGACACACTATTTTTAACAAAGATACCATTATAAATGAACCAATCAGCGCCTTAAAGAACCATTGCTGGCACAGCCTTACCAATTGACAAAAGACAAGCCAATACCTATAGTATTTTGAAAATGATTATAATCTACCATCGTTTCACCATAGCCCGTAAAAAACTGTGCATGAAGATTTAGCTCGTTATTTATAGGATACAAATAATTAAATTCTAGACTACCGCGGTTGTCTTTAAAAGTGAAGGTGTTTGTTGCAATAGCGTAAAATTGATGTTTATTGAGTTTATAAATAGCCGTTACTCTGCCATTACCAATATAGCTGGTGATTAATGGATTTTCGTCTTCGCCATTATTTATGCGTATCCAAGGACTTAGGTAGATTTGAAGGTTTTTATTTTCTAAGGCAACATTAAAAATAATGCGATTCCAACTCCTAGATCGCGGTAAATCTCTTCCATTAGACTGATGGTTAAATGCAACACCTGCCATCTTTAAATTGAGTCCGAAAACAGTGAGATTTAGAGGGAAATTAAGCATAATTTCAGGCTCGTAGTTTAACTCTCTAAAGGCTCGAGATAAATCTGGATTATAAATTTGCCAATGAGCAATTTGCGTATAAGCTGCCCATAAATCGGCAGTACCAAAAAGCAAGGACTGCGCCACTTTTGTTTTAAAACTGAGTTGAAATTTAACTTCTAACCTATTAAAATCTCTTGAAACTGTTGATGAGTTCTCAGGATTTTCGCTTTGAGGTAATTTATTAGGGCTACTAGACCACCGTGCACCAGTAACATAAATTGGTTTGTACGGCACTAATTTAAACGTTCCTTGTCTGTTATCTCTATCTAAATCCCAAATGGTAGTTAAGGTTTTAAGCGAATTTTCAGGAACAGTAAAAAGATTTTGTGCTTTTACCTGTGTTATAGCAAAAAATAGTATAGATAAAATAAGTTTTCTTATCATGATAAGTTCAACAGCTATGGATTCTAAAAAATTGCCTTTCCTTTTTTCGGAACTCTTTATTAATTAAGGTGATTATATTAATTTTTTTTTGATGATTTAATTCCATGCGCTGGTTGAGACGCATTTCAAAGATAGAATGAAAGGTCCAAGATATAAGATTTATTTGCTTCTAATAAAATAGATTTAGCTTTTAACTATTTCAAAAACCAACAAAAGACAGGCATATTACTGATTAAAAAGCCTCTTGATTTATAGGTCTAAGATGCGATTTGAATGGCAAACAGCATATTTTTAAAAACCTATTTTCCCGAGAGAATAAAAACGCCGGTTGCGCTAAATCTTGATATTTTCTTAAACTCAAAATAAATAAAATAAAGTTCGCTCTTATTGAACTTTTTTAATCCCTGCGAAACCTGTCTTGAACAAATTCAGAACGATCCTGCGTAAATCTTAAAGTAAAGTAATCTTGAGCAGCCTCAGTGGCATCATTGTGAATAAGAGCTTCATTATCATCAGAGCCTTTAAAAACATTAATAAAGGAATAAAAATTCTTAAATATTCCATAGTTATACTATTTATCTAAAGATAAAGTTGAACTTGAACTTGAAGACTGGTGTTTCAGTAGCATTTTAGAATTATTAACGAAGCCTTAGCTTATCATCCTTGCTTTTTCAACGGTTGCGGATTTTAAAAACTAATTTTATGACCTATTTTAAAAAAAAACAGTCTTATTTGTGCTTTTCTAATTTTTGTGGATTGCGAAAAGCAAAGTTCAAAACCCGATCGTCTTAGACTAGAGGTTAACAAAACACTTTCCAATTTAGTAAAGGATGAAGACACAGATCATGATAAAAAAATTACCATTGAAGATAAAGGTGATAAATTTTTTACACTAAAAACACGAGACGGCAATGTCCTTACAACTGAAAGCACCTATCATTTATCTAATCTGCGGCAAGCATTCGCATCAGCCAAAAATAAAGGCCTTTCAAAAGCTGATATCAAAATAAGACGTATTATTGAATAACCAGCCGATAGAGTATAGCAATGAATAAAAACCAACTATTGGGATAATTTAACCCAACGCGTGGACAAATACCAGATTAAAAGGTATCTTCACCGATACCTAAACCTCAGATAGCAGCATGAGACGACTTTATGTCCCAGCTACAGATAGTATTGGTATTATTTATTTTAAAAGTATTGAAAGCGATTTCGAAAATTTTGAAGTGGTCGTTTACCTAAACAAATATCACCAGAATATGCCGAATCCATAAACGATCAACCAGGTATTTTGAGCCTAAAAATTAAAGATAATTAAGGTGTGCCATTTGTAGTTCCTGGTGGGCGTTTTAATGAAAGTATGGTTGGGATTCTTATTTTTTAGCCGTAAGACTCAATGTTGATGAAAAGCATGATCTGTCTATGGCATGGTTTAAAATTTTGCTTATCAAATTAAACACTGCAGTAAAATACTCATCGCTAACCGTTTGTAGTATTTAACCCGAAGCCAGCCTCTTTTTTTTTCCTCATTTAATATTGAAACCTATAAGAGCGCAAATAAAACACATAAGGTTTGGCTCGCAGAAATGACTAAAATTGCTATGCAAGCGCTTTTTTTAGTTTGGATGAAATCTAGCAAAAGACTCACCAAAAACGGATTAAGTAGATATTATGGTGAAGGTATTGGTATTCCAACAGAAACTGAGGCCGTACATTTTGATGCGCAGTTAAATAGTCAGGCTGCAAACTATGATTTATCTAAAGCTATATTTGAAAATGCTTATCAAAGTGGAACCCTGGAAATGCGGATTGACAATTCTGAAACTGCTTATATTATTTGGCATTTAGATAATTATTTTCTTCACGATAGAAGTCTTTGAGAAAGCAGTCACGACACGACATGGCGTTTAGATGGTGTTTGCGCAGATCTGAACACCGTAGCTTTAAACCGCCTGCTTTATAAATATGAAATCGATTTGGCTTTTGTGATTCAAACGTATTTTGAAGGGGATTCTAATTTCGCTGACCAGACTTTTGATACCCAGTACTGGCTAGCAAAAGCTGAGAAACGAAAAGCACTTATAAACGCATTATTGTGGCATAAAGATCACAAGGTGTTTTACAACTACAATTTTAAAACTCAGGAAGCGCTGGTTTACGACTCCGCTACAAATTATTATTCTCTGTGGGCTCAACTCGCAACAAAGGAACAAGCTTAACATCTAAAAAATCGCTTTGTTGAAACCTTAAAAACTAAAGGTAGCATTTTAGCCTCTTCAAAGGCTTCGGTTGAAAAATATGGATTGCACCTGCTACGTCCAGATTTAAAAAATAATCTCAATGCGTTGGTTGAGCCTAAACTGCTTTTGGGGAGTGAATCGTTTTCTGTAAATAAGGTGAAATTGACCTCCTTTCTTGCCTAAAAAAACATAATAACTTGTAATACAGTAATTCAACCCTGTATTTTTTAGCTTTGGAATAAATATATTAATATGACGATATATTCATTTTGGTATGCTTAAAAAATCAATTCTTATAGAACGAAAAACTAAGGTCACTTGCAAAAACTTACAGCTTGTAATAAAAAACGACTCTAGAGAAGCCACAATCCCCATTGAAGATATAGGTTTCATTGTTATCGACAATCCAGAAACCTATGTAAGTATTACAGCAGTTAACTTATTAGTTGCTAATAACGCAGCAGTTATAATTTGCGATGCATCTCACTTACCTAATGGCATGTTTCTCAACCTCAACAGCCATCATATACAACAAGAAATTTTTAAAGCGCAAATAAATGCAACTCAACCCTTAAAAAAACAATTATGGCAACAAACCATAAAAGAAAAGATAAAAAACCAAGGCTTGCTTTTAAATCAAATTACTTGTACTTCTAATAAATTTGAATATTTAGCGAGTAAAGTAACTAGTGGTGACAGTACAAATATGGAAGCTGTTGCGGCAAGTTTCTATTGGAAATCATTTTTTGAACACCGTTTTAAACGCGAGCGTTTTGGGGATTATCCCAACAATTTTCTCAATTATGGCTATGCTATTTTAAGAGCTGCTACGGCACGTGCCTTGGCTGGCAGTGGCTTGTTAAACACCTTTGGCATCCATCACAAAAGTAAATACAATGCCTTTGCACTTGCAGATGATATTATGGAACCCTTTAGACCCATAGTAGATGAAGCGGTAAATACTATAATACAACATTATGACGAGCAAGAACTCACTACCGAAATTAAATCTGTACTACTACAAATTTTAACCCGTACGGTTTACTTTAAAAACGAAAAAAGTCCATTAATGGTAGCCCTGCAAAAAACAGCAAGCTCCTTGCAACAATGTTACATAGGTGAAAGGAAAAAAATTAAATATCCAGAACTATGGATTTAAACGGGTATAGAATTATGTGGTTATTTGTATTTTTCGATTTACCAACAGACACAGCAAAAGACCGAAGAAACGCTGCTGGCTTTAGAAAAAACCTTCTAAAAGATGGATTTACCATGATGCAATATTCGGTTTATATGAGGCATTGTGCCAGTAGTGAAAGTGCCGATGTGCACGAAAAAGAATTAAACGCTTGCTACCTCCACTAGGAAAAGTGAGTGTTTTGCGTATTACCGACAAACAATTTGGAAACATTATGAATTTCTGGGGACGTGCCGAAGTGCCCAAAGAACCACAACCCACCCAACTAGAATTATTTTAAAAACAAAAAAATTCCTCAAACTTCCTTTATCATTATAATAATAAGGCATTTTTTAAATTTCTTTGCACGGACAGCTCGAGAGCTGTCCCAAAAGAAATTAATACATGCCCTTCAAAAGATATTATATCCCTATTTCATCTATCATTACAAACCAATAATTATTTATAAAAACAAAAAATGCCTCAATCTTATCGTATCACTGTAAAAAAGAAGCATTTTTTTTGACGATATTTCCTTTTAAAACAATGATTAATAGGAGGCTACAAACCAACTAATATCCTGTTTTGACTAAGACTAATCGCGTTCCTCGATTTCTAATCTTTAATCAAATCGAAAAATCATGAGAGTCTATATTTGCACACGACTGTCAATCATTATTCGATTCACAAACACACTTAAAAAGAATAGAAATGAAGTGTTTGTAAACCACAACAGGTAATCTAATCCTACCATATTTATTTTTCTTTATATATTTACAGTACTCATCTAAGGATGAGTGCCATATTGATGAGAAGCTCTGTTTACTTGTTAAATATCTTCTCATTTTTGTTTAACAACTTCTTGTATTCTCCAGTCTCTATTTGTTTACGGCTAAATTTCACCAATCTACCATCTGAATATCATGTCTTTTAATCTTTAATCAAATCGAAAAATCTCGAATGCTGATTTGAGAACGACTGCCAAGTATTTTTCGATTCACAAACGCACCTTAAAAAATAGAAATGGCGTGTTTGTAAACCACAACCTTAAAAACAAAAAATGCCTCAATCTTATCGTATCACTGTAAAAAAGAGGCGTTTTTTTAGACGATATTTACTTTTAAAACCTTATATATCAGAAGGAAACAGCCCAACTAATATCGTGTTTTCTAATCTTTAATCAAACCACAACACAAACGTACCAATAGATGTGCTTTACTCAAATATCGTGTTTTCTAATCTTTAATCAAACCACAACGGGTTTTTCGTTTTAATCTTCCTTTAATTTAATATCGTGTTTTCTAATCTTTAATCAAACCACAACAGAACAGCTTTTATAGCTAAGGAAAATCAAATATCGTGTTTTCTAA